>PKER01000315.1 GCA_002919115.1 bacterium | reverse complement strand
GCCCCCCCCGCCGCGGGCAGCGGCCTCAGCGGCCTCGCCCGGGTGCGCGCGCAGCGCCCGGGCCGCTGGCGCCTGCACGCGCTCAAGCGCGGGCAGGGGCTGCCTGAAGTCCTCGACCTCCGGCGCGTACGGCGTCGTCGAGAACGCGGGCGCGAGCGCCCACGCGAGCGCCGCGGCGGCCGCGAGGAGCAGCGTCGCACCGAGGCGACGGAGCACGCGCGTGGATCGATTGTGAACGTCTGATCGCAAAATCCCGCCTAACCCCTAACACGGACCCCGCTTGGAAGGTTGCGGTTCGCAGCGCCGCTCCTCCCGCTGCAACGGCGCGTGCGTCTAGCGTGACACGCGAGAGGGCCGCCCGTTTCGCCAACGGGCGGCCTGCAAGCGGTCGCTCAGGCGCTGCGCTACTGGGGGAGGACGACCGGGACGTCCTCGGGCCCGCGCCCGCGGAACGTGTCGCGGAAGGCGCGGATCGCGTCGATCGTCGTCGCGCCCTCGTACGAGTCACACAGCAAGAGCTGCGTCCACGCGGCGGCGGCGACCTGCGCGTCCATCGTCTCGTTGGGCATGAGCAGCATCGCCTCGGGCGACTCCTCGAAGAGCCCCTTGAGCTCGAGCTGCTGCTCCTCGGGCAGGTCGGGCTTGTAGGCGATGACGATGCGCCCGTGCTCGAGCGAGTGCACGTAGTACTTGGGCTCGACCGGCTCGGAGTACGCGCCGTCGGCCTGGACCAGGTCGGGGTTGATGTGGTCGCCCGAGTTCGCGGGGTCCGTCTTGTAGTCGGGCGGCGTCGCGCCCTCGCCGAAGTGGCGGTTGCCCTCGTCCTTGAGGTCGAGCTTGAGCTCGCAGCCGGCCTTCTCGGCGGCCTGCTCGAGGCGCGCCTCCTGGACGGGCGGCGGCGGCGTGCCGTCGCGCGTGTCGAGCGCGTAGTCGTTGGTGACGCCGCTCATCGTCTTGACGCCAGCGGCCAGCAGGTCCTTCTCGCTCACCTGCTTCCCCCCGGACGTGATCGTGCTCTCATCGCCCCCCGCCACGGCGACGACGAGGGCGGCACCGATGGCGACGACGATGATACCCGCGACCGCGTAGGCGATCATCAGGCGGCGCCGCTCGGCCTTGGACGCGGCCTGCTGCGCGGCGAGCCGCTGCTGGCGCAGGCGCTCGCGCTCTTCCCTCCGACTGCTCATGAGCACGTGAGCCTAGCGAAAGCGCGATGCCTGGCGGCCGCAAACCGCGTGGTCATGCGGGGTCACGGCCCCCTGCCCGGGGCTCGGCGTAGACCTCATCGAGAAACCTTTCGAGGATGCCGTTCAGGCGGGCGGGCCAGATCCGCCACTCGACGATGGAGCGCGCGTTGACGAGCCGGGCGTTCGGGATCTCCTCGGCGAGGTTGCCGGCGTCGGAGAACGGGTGGAGCGGCTCGCCCGGATGGCCGATCACGAGCGTCGGCTCGGCGATCCGCCGCCGCTCGGAGCGGGGTGGGGCGACGCGCCCGAACAGGATGCCCTCGAGCACGGCGGTCGAGCCCTCGGGCTCCTGCCGGAGCCAGTCGAGCAACAGGTCGACGAGGAAGTGCGTGCGCGGCATCCGGGAGGTCAGCGCGGCCAGCCCGCGCAGGACGGGCTGGCCGAAGCGCAGGCCGACGAGCACCGGCGTGAAGAAGAGCGAGGCGCCCAGAAGCGCGTTGTCGAGCACCGGCATCTCGATGACGAGCGCCCGCGCGCGACCGGGGTTGGCCACCGCGAACTCAAGCGCGGTGTTGGCGCCGAGCGAGGTGCCGCCCACGACGGGCCGCTCCAGGCCGAGGTGGTCGATGAGCGCCGCGACCTGCCTGGCGAAGACCGGCATGTTGTAGAGGTGCATCTCCGGCGGCCGGTCCGACTGCCCGTGGCCGAGCAGATCCAGCGTCACCACCCGGAAGCCGCGCCGCGCCATCGCCGGCGCCAGGAGGTCGTACATGCGCCGGTTCATGAGCAGGCCGTGGACCAGCACGAGCGCGCGCTCGCCCGCGCCCCACTCGCCGTAGGCGAGGCGGTGCCCCTCGAACTCGAAATCCCCTGCGCGCTCGCTCAGCCGCACGCCCGCGCTCACGCGGGTTCCTCGATGCGGGGGTGCGCCCGCTCCCACGGGCGCGACGCGCGCAGCGCGCTCAGCACCGCCCGCGTGCCGGGGGCGCGGTTCAGCGCGAAGAAGTGGATCCCCGGCGCCCCGCCGGCGAGCAGCTCCTCGCACTGGCGCGCGGCGTAGGCGACGCCCAGCAGGCGCTCGGCCTCCACGTCGCCGCCCAGCTCCTGCATCGCCGCGTCGAGCTCGGGCGGGATCGAGGCGTCGCAGCGCTTGCAGATCCGGACCACCTGCTCGTAGCTCTGGATCGGGATCACGCCCGGGAGGATGGGGACGTGGATGCCCATCTCCCGCGCGCGTTCCACGAAGTTCCAGTAGAGGGAGTTGTCGAAGAAGAGCTGGGTGATCAGGAACTGGGCGCCCGCGTCGACCTTGGTCTTCAGGTACCTGAGGTCGTCCTCGAGGCTCGCCGCCTCCGGGTGGACCTCCGGGAAGCAGGCCCCGCCCACGGTGAAGTCCCAGCCGGAGGTGATGAACTCGGTGAGCTCGGCGGCGCTCTTCAGGCCGCCCTCGGGCGCGACGAAGTTCGTCTGGCCCTGCGGTGGGTCCCCGCGCAGGGCGAGCACGTTCTCGATCCCGGCCGCGGCGTAGCGGTCGAGGATCTCGGCGAGCTCCTCGCGCGTCGCCCCCACGCAGCTCAGGTGCGCCATCGTCTCGATGCCCTCCTCGCGCTTGATGCGCTCGGCGATCTCGACGGTGCCGTCGCGCGTCGACCCGCCCGCGCCGTAGGTGACCGACACGAAGTCGGGCTCGAGCGGCTTCAGCGCCTCGATCGTCTCGAACAGCTGGTCGACGCCCTCCGGCGTCTTCGGCGGGAAGAACTCGAACGAGAAGACCGGCTCGTCCTTGGCGAAGGCCTCGGTGATCCGCATGAGTGGATGGTAGGTGAGAGGCCTATCGACGCGGGCCGGTGACGCGCTTCGTGGTAAGCGCCTGCCGCCGGACCTCACGCTTGCAGAAGGGCACGGCGTTCCAGCGCTTGCGCGAGAACGCCCTCGTGTAGTCGGTCGCGTGCCGCGAGCTGGGGTTCTCGCTCTGCCCGTAGGTGACGAACGTGAGCGCCTTGACCGGGCAGCCCTTGCGCTTGAACCCGATCGACGCGATAAAGCTCGTCCCGTGCGGGACCTCCGAGTAGCCCGCCTGCGGGTCCCACACCGACGAGATCGCGTTGAACAGGCCCAGGTCGCCCTCGCCGCCGTGGATCGGGATGCTCTTGCCCGCGCGCTGGTCGTGCTGCCACTCCCGCGGCGCGCCGTCGAGCGGGATGCCCGCCGCCTGCAGGTCGGCGACCGCGCCCGAGAGCGCCTGCGAGATCAGCGGGTTGAGCTTGTTCATGCCGTTCGGCGTGTGGATGGGGTCGCCGGTCGAGAACTGGTTCGTCCAGAGGGCGTTGCCGAGCAGGTAGTAGCCCGCCGAGGTGCCCGACGGCAGGTAGGTGAGGCTCCCGAGCAGGCGCTCCGCGAAGCGCTGGAAGAGGATCGCGCCCTTCGAGTCCAGGTTGTTGCGCAGGTCCCACTCGGCGAGCGCCTTGCAGGCGCCCGCAGCGACCAGCGACGGGTTCGTCCCGCAGAGCGCGACCAGATCGTCGCGCCACAACTCGCCCAGGTACTGGCGGTTGCCGAGCGCGACCTCGGCGAGGTTGCGCAGCGTGAACCCCTTGCCGGGCAGCCCGTCGGTGCCGGCGATGCGCTCCTGGGCCATGATCAGGCCGATGCGGGTCCGCAGCGAGCGCTCGGTGCGCTCGTCCCCGACGATCCGGTCGAAGCCCTCGAGCGGTTCGGCCGGGTTGGTCAGCCAGTGGCTGTCGTTGCCGTTGTGGGTGAAGTCGCGGCGGATCAGCCGCGGGATGCGCTCCGGCGGCATGAGCCCGGGGGCGACCGCGCGCTCGTCGTTGCCCCACTCGCACGCCGAGCGGGAGCCGTCGAGCACGGGGATCCCGGTGAGGGGGAAGAGCACGAGGCCGAGGGCGCCGGCGCAGCCAGTGGCCTTCGCGTCCGGCACGTTCGGGATCGCGCCGTCCATCGAGTAATAGGCGCGGCCGGCCGAGTCGGCGGCGATCGAGTTGACCCAGGGGATGCCCTGGATGCGCCGGTTGATCCGGTCGAACTCCGGGACGCTCTGGGCCATGTTGACCCGGACGAAGTGGTTCAGGTAGCGGAAGTTGCGCTCGTTCACGTCGCCGAGCGCGAACGCCTTGAGCGGCGTCCACGGGAAGAGGTCGAGGCCGAGCAGCGACGTGAAGACGGGGCCGTGGTGCGTGCGGTAGAGCGTGCGGCTGCGCTCCTCGACCGTCCCGTCAGCGGCGCGCACCGGGACGGTCACCTTGATCGCCTGCATGTCGACGAACTTCCCGTTGTAGAGGTACTGGTGGGGGTTGAGCGGGTTGATCGTGAGCTCGTACGGCGTGAAGCGCCAGGCGCTCGCCACCGTGTGCGACCAGGCGAGGTTGCGCGTGTGGCCGATCAGCACGAGCGGGACGCCGTAGAGCGCGCCGCCCGCGACGTCGCCCTTGCCCGGGATCGTGAGGTGCACCTGGTAGAAGCGCTCGGACCCGTCCCAGGGGAAGTGCGGGTTGGCGAGCACGAGGCCCTTCCACCTGCCGCGGGTGGCGTCGGAGCCGATCGCGTACGCGTTCGAGCCGGACTCGATCGGGAAGAACCCGTCCGCCTCGCCCGAGCGCAGCTTCTCGAGCGCGCGCTCCTGGCGGCGCTGCGCGAGGCCCAGGTCCAGCAGCGGCTCGGCGTTCGCGATGCCCTCGATCGCCGCGCCGGAGCTGCCGAGGATGCCGAGCTGGAAGAAGCGTCTGTAGGCGTCGATCTCGCGGATCGGGCGCACCCACGGCTTGCCGCGGCAGCGCTCGTCCGGGATGTTGTCGACCCCGGTGCGGCGCAGATACGCGTTGTAGCCCTTCACGTACCCGCGCACGCCCTGGCGCACGATCCGGTTCGGGCCGTGCGGAGGCTTGCGCTCGAGCAGCTCCTCGACGATCCCCTGCTCCTTGATCGACTGGAAGTAGAAGTCGGAGGCGAGGTTGTTGTTCACCGTGCCGTTGCCGGCGAACACCCAGGAGCCCTCGGGCCCGAACCAGCGCGAGCGGCGGCCGTTGACCGTCACGTAGGTCTCGGCCATCGTGCAGATGTTGTCCTCGGCGAACGCGTAGCCGTAGCCGAAGGCGACCGACATCCAGTTGCGGCCGCGAATGTGCGGCACCCCGTACTTCGTGCGCGTGATCGTCGCGACGAGCCGCTTGCCCTTGGCCTTGGCGGCGACCTGCGCCGGCCCCGCAGCCTCAGCGGTCGCGGGGGACGCGGCGGGCGCGAGCGCGAACGCGAGCGCGGCGAGCGCCGCCCATCGTGCACGGCGAAACCCTGTCCCCAACACCGAGGGCGACTATAGGCCGCGCGCCGCGGCCTCGCGCCGGTTGCCGGCCGCCGCCTTGCGATCGCGGCGGGGAATGATCGCCACGCTCGTGGGGCGCGCGGCGCGCAACCTGCGCGAGCTCGCCGCCGACGAGCCCGCGGCGCCCCGCCGCTAGCGCGAAGAATCGCCCAATTTGCGGGATCGGGGAGAGCCGGCCCCTTGCTTTCCCCGGCAGCCGATCCTAGGTTGCACAGCACAGCGGTCTGGGAGAGAGATGAGGCGCCGAAGCCAGGCGACGAGGCTCTCGAAGGCGACTGACAAAGCTTCCGACGCGCGCAGGCTACGCGCGAGGCAGGCGGAGTACAGGCGCCACCGGGCCGCTTTCTCTTGCCCGTGAGCGGCCCGTTTCGTCCGCGGTCCCGCCTAGCCTGACCGGTGCGGCGCGCATGCGCACGCCGCCGGCCTCCGGGACCGCCTGCCGCCCGGACGCCGGGCGACCGGGGCGCTTTCCGGTTCCAGGGAGCAGGCGTCGCACCGAGCCCCGGACCGCGGTGCGACTAGCCCGCCTGCCCCTGGCGCGAACTCGCGACCGCCCGGCCGCGCGAGATCGCAGTCAACGCTCCCGGGGAGCCTCAGCCGCGTGTTCGCGATGCGGGAAGGTGGACGTGGCGGACGGGGCCGGTTGGCGCGCGGTCGTACCATGGTGTCGTGGCCACGCTGCCAACGCTCGACCCCTCCGGGGTGGCGGAGATCGGCGCCGCTGTGCGCGCGAACATCAAACGCGCGGTCAAGGTCTCCGACGAGGTGCTCCGCGACCTGCTCGTGGCGCTCGTCGCCGAGGGCCACGTCCTGATCGAGGACCGGCCCGGGGTCGGCAAGACGGCGCTCGCGCGGGCCCTGGCGCGGTCGCTCGACGCGGAGTACGCGCGCATCCAGTGCACGGCCGACCTGCTGCCGTCGGACGTGATCGGCACGAACGTCTTCAACCAGCGCGACGCGCGCTTCGAGTTCCACCCCGGCCCCGTCTTCGCAAACGTCCTGCTCGTGGACGAGATCAACCGGACCTCGCCCAAGACCCAGTCGGGCCTGCTCGAGTGCATGCAGGAGCACCGCGTGACGATCGACGGGCAGACGCACGAGCTCGCGCGGCCGTTCATCGTGCTCGCGACGCAGAACCCCGCCGAGTACGAGGGCACCTACCCGCTACCGGAGGCGCAGCTCGACCGCTTCATGGTGCGCGTCTCGCTCGGTTACCCGAGCCCGGCGGACGAGGCGGAGATGCTCGCCGACCACGCCGCGCGCGACCGCGTGCTCGACCTCGAGCCGGTCGCGGACGTGGCGATGGTCCGCGCCGCGCAGGCGGGCGCCACCGAGCTGCACGCGAGCGAGGAGGTGCGCCGCTACGTGGTCGCCGTCTGCGCCGCGACCCGCGAGGACCCGCGCGTCGAGCAGGGGGCGAGCCCCCGCGCCGGCCTCATGCTCTTCCGCGCCGCGAAGGCGCACGCCGCGCTGGCGGGCCGCGACCACGTGCTTCCCGATGACGTCCAGGCGCTGGCGCCCTCGGTCCTCGCCCACCGCCTGATGCTCGCGCCGGACGCGCTCGGCGGAGGGGGCGCTGAGGCGGTCGTCGCCGACGCCCTGGCGAGCGTCCCGGCGCTGTGATGAGCAGGGCGCTCGGCACGGGGATCCTCGGCGCCGCGCTCGTTGCCACCGCCGCCGCCTTCTCCACTCCGTCGCTCTACGTCCCGGGGCTCGCGCTGCTCGGGCTGACCGGGCTGAGCTGGGCGTGGGTGACGGCCGCGGCCGCCGGCGCG
>PKER01000204.1 GCA_002919115.1 bacterium | reverse complement strand
AAACCCGAGTGAGGCGGATTTGTTCGCCTATGCCGTACATATCCGCCTCACATCGGGCGGCGGCGCGAACCGAGGCGGATTTGTTCGCCTATACCGAACAAATCCGCCTCACTCGGGGTGGCGGGGCGGTGGCGGGGCCCAGGCGGGGGTTCCTATGCTGCGGCGGCGAGGGCCGCGTGCACCGCTGGGTCGAGCACACCTCCGAGATCGAGCTCTCGGTCGAGGCCGAGAGCAGGGAGGCCGTGTTCCGCGAGGCCGCGGTGGCGCTCGGCGAGCTGATCGACGGCGCCGGCTCGGAACCCGCGTCGCGCCAGGTGAGCGTCCGCGCCACCGACCTCCCCGCCCTGCTCGCGGCCTGGCTCGAGGAGCTCGTGTTCGTCGCCGAGACCGAGGGGATCGTCCCCGAGGACGTGGAAGGGATGGGCGTCGGGCCCGGCGAGGCGCGCGGCTTGGTCCGCGGGCACCGCGGTCCACCCCAGACGCTCGTCAAGGCCGTGACCTACCACCGCCTGGCGATGGAGCCGGCCCCGGGCGGCTGGCGCGCGCGCGTCGTGTTCGACGTCTAGGCGCCGGGCCGCCTAGCCCTTCACGACCCCCAGCGGGCGAAGCCGCGCCACCCGCGCGGCAAGGTCGGTGCGCTCGACGACCTCCACGACCCGGTCCACGTCCTTGTAGGCGAACGGCGCCTCCTCGGCGAGCCCGCGCGCCGACGCGCTGCGGATCACGATCCCCGCGCCCTCCAGCTCGCGGCGCAGCTCCTTGCCGGAGACGCGCTTGCGCGCGCCCGCGCGGCTCATCCGCCGACCCGCGCCGTGGCAGGCCGAGCCGAAGGAGCGCTCCATGGACCCCGGGCGCCCGACGAGCACGAAGCTCGCCGTGCCCATGCTCCCCGGGATGAACACGGGCTGCCCGACCTCCCGGTACTCGGCGGGGATCTCGCCGGAGCCCGCCGGGAAGGCCCGCGTCGCGCCCTTGCGGTGCACGCACACCTCGCGCCCGCCGTGGGTCTCGAGCTTGGCGACGTTGTGGGCGACGTCGTAGACCTGGCGCGTGCCCTCCGCCGCCTCGGGCCCGAGCGTCGCGCGCACCGCCTCGCGCACGCGGTGCGCGATCGCCTGGCGGTTGGCGAAGGCGAAGTTCGCGGCGCACGCCATCGCGCCCAGGTACGCCCGCCCCTCCGGGGAGGAAAGCGGCGCGCAGGCCAGCTGGCGGTCGGGGAGCTCGATGCCGTGGCGGGCGAGCGCCGCGTCCATCTCGCGCACGTAGTCCGTGCAGACCTGGTGCCCCAGGCCCCGCGAGCCCGAGTGGATCAGCACGGTCACCTGCCCCTCCTCCAGGCCGAAGGCGCGCGCGGCGCGCATGTCGTGGACGCGCTCGACGACCTGCAGCTCGACGAAGTGGTTGCCGGAGCCCATCGTCCCGAGCTGCCCCGCGCCACGCCGGCGCGCCCGCTCGGAGACGCGCTCGGGCTCGGCGCCCGGCAGGCAGCCGTTCGACTCGGCGCGCTCGACGTCCTCGGCGGTGCCGATCCCGTGGCGCTCGGCCAGCGCGCGGGCGCCCTCGACGAGCACGCGGTCGAGCTCGACGTCGCGCAGCTCGAGCTGGCCCTCGCGGCCCGCGCCCGCGGGCACCCGCCGCGAGATCTCGTGGACGAGCGCCTCGCGTCGCTCCCCGAGCTCCTCCGCGCTCAAGGGCAGGGCGAGCAGCCGCACGCCGCAGTTGATGTCGTAGCCCACGCCGCCCGGCGAGATCACCCCGTCGGGCAGCTCGGTGGCGGCGACCCCGCCCACCGGGAAGCCGTAGCCCTGGTGGACGTCGGGCATCGCGAGCGCGGCGCCGACCACGCCGGGGAGCGTCGCCACGTTCTGGAGCTGCTCCAGCGACTGGTCGCCGCTGATCGCGTCGAGCAGCTCGCGGTCGGCGAACAGGCGCGCGGGCACGCGCATGTCCTCCCGCGCGGAAGCGGGGATCTCCCACACGTCTGGCTCCACCTCACGGATCCACGAGCTGGTCGCGGTTGCGCTTGCCATCGTTCCCCAACCTAGCCGCACGCCCGCGGTTCGATAGACCTTAGGCATGGCCATCGAGGTGCGGCCCGCGACGAGCTTCGAGGACATCAGGACGATGGTCGGCCCGAAGCGCCCCGACGCCAACGTCTGCTGGTGCCTGAGCTACCGGCTCTCCTCCAAGGAGAACCGCTCGCTCGTGCGCGAGGCCCGCGCCGAGAAGGTCAAGGAGCTGCTCGAACGGGGACCGCTCGGCGTGCTCGCCTACAAGGGCGACGAGGTCGTCGGCTGGGCCGCAGTCGCGCCGCGCGCCGAGACGAGCTTCGCGCGCAACCGCAGGATCCCCCACGTTGACGACCTGCCGGTGTGGTCGGTGTGGTGCATGCGCGTGCGCCCGGGGCACCGCGGCGAGGGGATCTCCCACCACCTGCTGCGCGGCGCGGTCGAGTTCGCGCGCTCGCAGGGCGCGCCCGCGATCGAGGGCTACCCCGTGGACAACCGGGGCGCGAAGGTCGACCTGACGATGGCCTACGTGGGCACGCGGTCGACGTTCGAGAAGGCCGGGTTCGAGAAGGTCGCCGACACCGACTCTGTGCTGAACGGCTTCCCGCGCGTGCTCATGCGGCGCGCGCTCTGACCAGCGGCAGGCGTCAGGCAGCCGGCGCGCCGGAGAGCACCGGCGACCATTCCCCTTGACCACGGCCGGCGAGCGGCGGAGCTTCCGCCCGGCGCCCTGGGACGCCGCGGGACACCGGGCGGGGGCGACTCGCCCAACCGCCGGGTTTTCGGGTAGGTTCCCGGCGTCGGCAAAGACTCGTTTGGGTGATTCCGCGGGCCTGAGCCGTCCGGCCGGACAGGGCACGGGACTCGCGGGCTAGGAGGAGGAGGATTTTGCTGAGCTCGAGCTGGTCCGACGGCAGCACGCGCGCACGCTCTGGCGCGCGCCGATCCGAGCGTGGGCGCAGGGGCGCGCTCGCGGCGTTCGTCGCTCTGTTGAGCGCGCTCGCGGCGGCCGTCTCGCTCACCGCCCCGGCGGCGGCGCAGGACGAGCTGCCGCCCCAGGAGAACGGCGTCACGCAGCGCATCTACCAGATCGGACACGCCCTGGACTCGATCTGCACGATCAAGCCGGGGCAGACCCCCAACGTCGACGTATTGCGGCCGACGATCGACTGGCAGGGCAACGCCGACTTCGGGGGCCACACCGACAACTTCATCGCGCACGCGATCGCGAACCTGTGGATCGACCAGCCGGGCAACTACGGCTTCCGGCTGCGCAGCGACGACGGCTCGCGGCTCTACATCGACGACCAGCTCGTCATCGACCACGACGGCCTGCACGGCGCCGAGAACAAGGACGGCGACATCACGCTGGAGGAAGGCGTGCACAGCCTCCGCGTCGAGTACTTCGAGGCGGGCGGCGACCAGGAGCTGCGCCTGTTCTGGCGGCCGCCCGGCGCCGGCTCGTTCACCATCGTCCCCAACTCCGCGCTCACGACCGACGCCGGCATCGTGCGCGTCACCGCGCCCGGCAACAAGGAGTGCGTGGGCGGCAACACGCCCGGCGACGGCCTGCCGCTCAACGACGTCAACCCGGCCTTCGACCTCGTCGACCTGCGCCCGCCGGGCTTCGAGCCGAAGGTGACCGGCCTCGACTGGATGGGCGACGACCTGCTCGTGCTCACCTGGGGCGACGAGGACGGCAGCCCGGACACGATGACCGAGGCCGGCGAGGTCTGGCGCCTGAGCGGCGTCAAGGAGGCCGACGACCCGAGCGACGTGCAGCCGACGCTGATCGCCGAGGGGCTCAAGGAGCCCATGGGCATCAAGGTCGTCGACGGCGAGATCTACACGCCGGAGAAGCACCGGCTCACCAAGCTCGTCGACGCCGACGACGACGGCTTCTACGAGGGCAAGGAGACGATCGCGACCTGGCCGTTCGGCGACAACTTCCACGAGTTCGCCTTCGGCCTGCTCTACAAGGACGGCTGGTTCTACCTGAACCTCTCCGTCGCGATCAACTTCGGTGGCGCCACGACCGTGCCGCAGCCCGCGGACGACCGCGGCACGCACGTGCGCATCAACAAGGAGACCGGCGAGCTCCAGTACATCGCCGGCGGCTTCCGCACGCCGCACGGCATCGGCTGGGGCCCCGAGGGCGAGATCTTCATCACCGACAACCAGGGGGCGTGGCTGCCGGCGAACAAGCTGATCCACGTCCAGCCTGACCGCTTCTACAACCACTTCACGACGGGCCCCTCCGGCCCGGGCCGCTGGGACCACCTGCCGCCGACGCCGCCGTCCCTGTGGCTGCCGCACAACGAGATCGCGAACTCGCCGAGCGAGCCGCTGCTCATCCCGGACGGCCCGTTCGAGGGACAGATGCTTGTCGGCGACGTGACCTACGGCGGCATCCAGCGCGCCTTCCTCGAGAAGGTCGAGGGCGAGTACCAGGGGGCCTACTTCCGCATGACCCAGGGCCTCGAGGCCGGCGTGACACGCCTGCTGTGGTCCGACGACGGCTCGCTAATCGTCGGCGGCCTCGGCGCGGGCGGCAACTGGGGCCAGGCCGGCAAGCTCACCTACGGCCTGCAGAAGCTGGTCCCGAACGGCACCGAGACCTTCGAGATCCAGAAGATGGAGCTCGCCGACGGCGGCTTCGACCTGACCTACACGAAGCCGCTCTCGGAGGAGACGATCGCCGAGCTCGACGACAAGTACGTCGTCAAGCAGTGGTACTACGTGCCGACCCCGGCCTACGGCGGGCCGAAGATCGGCGAGGAGCAGCTCGAGGTCACCGACGTCGAGGTCTCGCCGGACGGCAAGACCGTCTCCCTCAAGATCGCCGGGCTGAAGCCGGGCCGCGTGGTGTACGTGCGCTCGCCGCGCCCGTTCGAGTCCGAGGACGGCGATGAGCTCTACAGCACCGAGGCCTGGTACACGCTGAACAACCTGCCGGGCTACGAGCCGCCGCAGGCCGAAGGCCTCTTCTTCGAGCTCGAGGAGGGCACGCTCACGGGCGGCGCCCAGTTCGACACCGAGCACGCGGGCTACAGCGGCGCCGGCTTCGTCTCCGGCTTCGGCACCCAGGGTGCCTCGGTGCAGTTCCAGGCCGACGCGCCGCGCGCGGGCAAGTACCAGATGGTCCTGCGCTACACGAACGGCCCGAACCCGTTCAACGGCCCGAAGAAGATCAGCCTGTTCGTCAACGGCGACCGCAGGCAGATCACGCTGCCGGCGACGGGCGGCTGGAAGAACTACCGGCTCTACATCGACGAGGTGACCCTCGAGGAGGGCGACAACACGATCGAGCTGAGGCACGGGGACGGCGACGACGGCCACGTGAACCTCGACTCGGTGCGGTTCGCCCCGCTCGCGCGCACCACGCGCTACGAGGCAGAGCAGGCTCAGCTGTCGGGCGGCGCGATCGTCCAGAGCGACCACGACGGGTACAGCGGCACCGGGTTCGCCGCCGGCTACTGGAACCAGGGCGCGACGACCACCTTCTCGGTGACCGCGCTCGCCGACGGCGAGGCGCAGCTCGCGATCGGCTACGCGAACGGCCCCGACCCGTTCACGGGCACGAAGCGCCTCAGCCTGTACGTGAACGGCAGCCTCGTCAAGAAGGTGGCGTTCCCGGACACGGGCGGCTGGCCCAGCTGGGGCGAGGTCCTCGAGACGGTCGAGCTCGAGGCCGGCGCCAACCAGATCGCGCTGCGCTACGACCCGGGCGACGAGGGCAACGTCAACATCGACTACATCGACGTCGTCCAGGACGAAGCGCAGGACTGCGAGGGCGAGATCGACCCGAACGACGAGTTCGACGGCAACGAGCTCGACCGCTGCCGCTGGCCCCTGATCGTGCGGCCGAAGCCGAGCCAGCTCTCGGTCGCGGACGGCAAGCTCGCGATCCAGACCGGCAACAACACGGACATGTTCGGCGGCACGACGACGGCCGAGAACATCGTCCTGCAGCCGGCGCCGGACGGCGCGTGGGAGATCACCACGAAGCTCCACATGCCGTTCAGCGGCAAGTCGTGGGAGCAGGCCGGCCTGTTCGTGTACGGGTCCGACCACGACTTCGCGAAGCTCATGTTCATGAACTCGCCCGACGACGGGCGCGTGTTCGAGTTCACGCTCCAGGACAACGGCACGGCGCTGTTCGACAAGAGCCTCGACCTGGTGCAGGCGCCGGCGTCCTACTCGAACGAGGTCTACCTCAAGATCCGCAACGACGGCACGTGGCTGACCGCGTTCTACTCGGACGACGGTGAGAACTGGAACCAGTTCGGCCGGCCGCGGCTGCTCTCGGCGATCCCAAACCCGAAGGTCGGCCTCGCCGCCTACAACGGGAACGGGAGCGACAACGCCGCGGAGTTCGACTTCTTCCGCGTGGAGGAGATCGAGCCGGTGGAGCCGTGCACCGAGCCGGAGCAGCCCGACCCGGGCTTCGAGATGCTCTTCGACGGCACCGCGGAGAGCTTCTCGCAGTGGCAGCAGGCGGGCCCGGGCGGCTTCAACCTGACGCCCGAGTGCACGCTTGAGTCGTTCGGCGGCCTCGGGCTGCTCTATTACCCCGAGACGTTCGACTCGCCGGTCACGTTCAAGCTCGAGTGGATGATGCCGGGCGACGACAACTCCGGCGTGTTCGTCGGCAACTGGGGCCCGGACCCGAACTACAGCCCGGACCCGGCGTGGGACGCCGTGGACCACGGCTACGAGATCCAGATCGACGCGACCGACTCCGATGACAAGACGACTGGGGCGATCTACAACTTCCAGTCCGCGAACATCGAGCTCCGCGACCAGGTCCTCAACCCGCCGGGCCAGTGGAACGAGTTCCAGATCACGGTCGACGACCCGAAGATCATCGTGCGCCTGAACGGCGTGGTGATCAACGAGTTCACCTCGACCGACCCGGCCCGCGACCTGTCGCGGACGAAGATCGGGATCCAGAACCACGGCGCGGGCGACGAGGTCTACTTCCGCCGCATCCAGGTGAGGCGGGAGGCCGAGGACACGACGCCGCCCGAGACCACGGCGCAGCTCGGCCCCGGTGTGCCGGGCCCCGGCGGCGCCTACATGGAGCCGGTCGACGTGACGCTCACCGCAACCGACGGCGGTGAGGTCGCGACGGGCGTCGCCTACACGGAGTACCGCGTGAACGACGGCGAGTGGGTGACCTCCGAGAACGCCGGGAACGACGACCCGTTCGTGACCGAGTTCACGGTGTCGGAGCCCGGCTCGTACGTGGTCGAGTACCGCTCGGCCGATGTCGCGGGCAACGTCGAGGAGGCAAAGCAGATCTCCTTCGAGA
>PKER01000203.1 GCA_002919115.1 bacterium | reverse complement strand
CCTCGGCGATGAGCGCCGCGAGCGCACCGACGAGCGCCGCGAGCACGACCGCGGCGAGCACGAGCGCCCGGTTCACGCGCGGGGCGGCCTAGGCGTCGTCGGCAGGAGCCTCGGCCTGGGCCTCGGCGGTGCCGAGGATGTCGGCCGAGTTCGTGTAGGAGGTGTCGACGCGCACGCCCGGGCCCATCGTCGTCGCGAGCGTGATCGACAGGATGTAGCGGCCCTTGGCGGCGGCGGGCTTGGCGCGCACGATCTCCTCGACGACCGCCGCGTAGTTCTCGAGCAGCGCGCGCTCGTCGAAGCTCGCCTTGCCGAGGGCGAGGTGCACGACCGCCTGGCGGTCCGTGCGGTACTCGACCTTGCCCGACTTGGACTCCTCGACCGCCTTGGCGACGTCGTTGGTGACCGTGCCGACCTTCGGGTTCGGCATCTTGCCCTGCGGGCCGAGGATGCGGCCCAGCTTGGAGACGACCGGGCCCATGAGCGCCGGGGTCGCGATCGCCACGTCGAAGTCGGTCCAGCCCTGCTCGATGCGGTCGGCGAGGTCCTGCGCGCCGACGAAGTCAGCGCCGGCCTCCTGCGCGGCACGCGCCTGGTCGCCCTCGGCGAACACGGCGATCGTGATGTCCTTGCCGAGCCCGTTGGGCAGCGCCAGCGTGCCGCGGAGCTGCTCGTCCGCGTGGCGGACGTTCACGCCGAGGCGGATGTGGACCTCGACGGTCTCGTCGAACTTCGCGCTGGCCAGCTCCTTGACGAGGCGGATCGCCTCGGCGGGCGTGTAGTGGCGCTCGCGGTCGACCTTCTCGCGAGCGGCGCGGTAACGCTTGGAATGCAGAGCGGTCGCCATCGCCTTAGAGCCCCTCCACTTCGACGCCCATCGAGCGCGCGGTGCCGGCGATGATCTTCGCGGCCGCGTCGATGTCGTTGGCGTTCAGGTCGGGCATCTTGCGCTCGGCAATCTGGCGCACCTGCTCGGCCGTGATCGTGCCGACCTTGTTGCGGTTGGGCTCGCCCGAGCCCTTCTGGATCCCGAGGGCCTCGCGGATCAGCACCGCGGCCGGCGGGGTCTTCGTGATGAAGTCGAACGACCGGTCCTCGTAGACCGTGATCTCGACCGGGATGATCGTGCCGGCGTCCTGCTGCGTCTGCGCGTTGAACGCCTTGCAGAAGTCCATGATGTTGACCCCGTGCTGACCGAGCGCGGGGCCCACCGGAGGCGCCGGGTTCGCGGCGCCGGCCGGGATCTGAAGCTTGATCACGGTGAGGACCTTCTTGGCCATAAGCGACGGTCGAGGATACAAGGTGCGCGCCCAGTGCCACCCCTTCCCGGCCGGAAAGGGGAGTGGGCGCCGATCGCGAGCCGTTCGGGGCCGCCTGCGACCCAGCCTTCCGGTCGATCGACCACCGAGACGACGAAGCCGCGGCGGCCCCGCGCAAACGACTACTTCCCGCGCTTGCGGACCCTGAACTGCTTCGCGGCCTTCGCCGTGTTGCCGCCGGCATCCACGGCCCGCACGACGATCCGGTGCCGTCCCGGCTTCAGGCGCTTGTAGGCGACCGGCGACCTGCAGGCCTTGAACTTCCTCTTGTCCAGCTTGCAGCGGAACTGGATCTTGCCCGCCGCGTCGTCGGTGGCCTTGAAGCGCAGCTTCACCGAGCGCCGCTTGGCGTTGACCTTGGGCTTCTTGAGGGTGAGCGCGGGCGGCTGCTGGTCCTGCACCTCGGCAGCGCCCACGTCGGCGCCGTCGCCGCCCTCGGCGTTCTCGATCGCCTTGAAGTCGGCGCGCGGCAGGCCGCGCTGGTCGGCCTCCAGATCGCCCGCGAAGCCCTGGTCGATCGCCGGGCTCCCCGGCTGCGGCAGCATCGTCGGCGTCGGGCCGCCGTTGTCCGCGAGCGGCTCCAGCATCGGGTCAACGCCGACCTGGTCGGTGGGCTGGCCCAGCCCGCACGACGGATCCGCGGCGATGTTGTAGCCCAGCGAGGCGACCGCCTGCGCACAGGCGTCGTCCCCGGCGATGATCGTGCTGCGCACCGCCATCTGGGATCCCCCTGGCTGGAGCGCCGAGCCGACCAGGGCCGAGTTGCCCGCGATCGTTCTGCTCTCCACCAGGATCTGGCCGGTGGAGTTGCTCAGGGCGCCGATCCCGCCGCCTCCGGGGACCTCGGCTCGGCGGCCATGACCTTGTTGGAGGCGATCGTGCCAGCGCGCACGGTGACGTGGGTGGCCCCTGCGTTGGCGAACACGCCGCCGCCCGCTTCGCCCGCGTTGTTGCCCGTGAGCGCGCTGCGGACGAGGGTGACGGCGGCGCCATTCGCCACGGACAAGCCACCACCGAACGTCGCCCAGTTGCCTTCGAGCAGGACGTTCTCGATCAGCGCCTCGCCGCCGCTCACGTGGATCCCGCCGCCCGCCAGGGCGAGGTTGGCGATGACGCGCAGGTTGCGCGCGCGCAGCGTCGTGTTGACGCTCTGGATCGCGCCGCCCCCACCCTGGGTGCTGCCGTTGTGGAGCGTGAGCCCGGAGATCCGCGCCTCTTGGGCCTGGTTGAAGTTGAGGATCCGGAACTGCGGACCGACGCCGTCGCGAACAACGCACACGTCCTGACCCGCAAAGCGCACAGCGGGTCGCACCCAAAGCGTGAAAGTCCCATCTATGTGACCCCTTTGCCCCTGGGGCGCAGATCGCCCCATCGCGGTTAGTCCGTTCCGTCCTACGAGTCCCCGCGACGAGGGGTCCCCCGGCCCCCTAGCCGAAGCGACGCGGGCACGGTAGCACGCGGCCCCGGCACAGGGCAATTGCCGTTCGCCGCCGCCCTAGCGCCGGTCCTTGCGGTTCGGCCCGGGCATCCTGAACCGCTTGGCCGCCTGCGCCCTATTGCCCGCCGCGTCGATCGCGCGCACCGTGATCCGGTGCTTGCCCGGCCGCAGCCGCTTGTAGGTGACAGGCGATGCGCAGGGCTTGAACTTCTTGCGGTCGAGCCTGCAGGTGAGCTTGAGCTCCGCTTTCGGCGACCGATCGTCCTTGGCGTTGAAGCGCAGCTTCACCGAGCGCTGCTTGCGGTTGACCTTTGGCTTCTTGAGCTTGAGGGTCGGCGCCGTCGTGTCGGGCTCCGGATCCGGGTACTGCAGCTCCACCGCGCCGATGTCCGTGCCATCGCCGCCTGCCGGGTTGGGGATCGCGAGGATGTCGACACCGCGCGGCAGGCCACGCTGGTCGACGGCCACGTGCAGGCCGGCCGCGGTCCCCTGGTCGATCGCCGGGCTGTCGGGCTCGGGCGCCATGGTCAGCGTCGGCCCGCCGTTGTCGGCCAGCGGCCCGAGCAGTGGATCTACGCCGATCTGATCGGTGGGATCGTCGAGCCCGCAGCTCAGATCGTCGACGATGTTGTGACCGATGGACAGATAGGTGCCAGCGACACTGCAGTTCTGCGGTCTGGAGTCCGGATCCCCGCCCGCCGCGGGATAGGCCACCACGGAATTGCGGAGCTCGACCAGGTCGTCGGGAGTTCCGGTTTCGATGTTCGCGCCGCGGACGGCAAAGTTTCCAGCGATGGTGCTGCTTTCGATCCTGAAGGGGACGGGAAACGCGGTCAGCGAGATGCCGCCACCGGAGCCGACATTGGGCACTTCGGGGGTCGACGCGGTGTTGCCGACAATCGTGCTGTTACGGACCAGGTGTGCCGGACCCGCCTGCCCGACATATAGCCCTCCGCCCACGTCGTCCGCTTGGTTGCCGCTCAGGGTGACGCGGTCAAGTACGACCTGCGCGCCTTCGTGCACAGACACGCCACCGCCGAGGAATCCCGACAGGTTTTCAGCGATCGCGCTGTCGCTGATCATCACCGCGCCGGAGAACACCGCCACCCCACCGCCATACGAGGGGACGCGGTGTCCGCTCACGACCACATCGTCCAAGCGCAACACACCGTTTCGGCTCTCGATTCCGCCACCCTGCTCAGCCCCGGGCGCCCCGATCAGCGCGATACCCGAGACGGAGACATACGCAAGCGAGTCCCCGGCACCCGTGAAGTCGATGCTCAAGAGCCGGTAGTTGTCGCCCTCCTCGCGCCGCAGCGTGAGCCGATCGGACCCCGGGCCCTCGATCTCGACCGCGCCGGTGATCTGCGGCAGGGCGCTCTGCAGCTCGATCGTCCCGCTCACGCCCGTGGCATCGATCACGTCCAACGGGTCGGTCGAGGCGTTCGCCGCCTCGATCGCGGCGCGCAGCGAGCCCGCGCCGGAGTCATCGGTGTTCGTCACCTCGATGGTCGCGGCGTGCGCGGGTACGGCGAGCGCGATCGCGGCCAGCACGCCCACGCCAAGAGCCGAAGTTCTCATCCATTCCCCCTCGGAAAAAGCGGAGAAGAAGCCCCGTATCAGTGACTTCCCTGTCGTTTGCGTCCCGCGACGAGGAGGAGTTCGGCCCCCTTGCCGAAGTGACCGGCGCACGCTAACACGCGCTTTGCGGGTTACGCAAGGGGCGCGTGTCGATGCGTGCGCCGGCCGAAAAGCAGGGCCCTAGCGCTTCCGCTTCGGCACCCGGAAGCGCGTGGCCGCCTGCGCCCGGTTGCCCGCCGCGTCGATCGCGGCAGGCCGCGCTGGTCGGCACCGAGGTCGCCCACGAACACGAACGACGCGGGTGAGGGGTCGCTGCGCGCGGCGATCACCCAGGCAAACGCCAGCGACGGGGCGGACACGATCGACGCCAGCGGCGTGAGCGGGACGATCGAGCTCTGGAGCGCGCCTCGGCCCCGGTCGGCTCGGCGCTTCAGGTCGGCGAATCCCCGACGACGGTGCGCAGGCCGAAGCGGCGCGCGCAAGGTAGCACGGGACCCGCGGCCGGGCAACGGGTTCGGAAGCTCCGCTAGGGCTTGCGCTTGGGCCTCGGCAGCTTACGGCGCTCGAGCGGCTGCAGGTGCGAGACGAGCTGATCGTCGATCAGCGCGTGCAGGGCCCAGGCCGGCGTCTCGTCGGCGAGCAGCGGCTCCTCGGCGCCCGGGATCTCGAGCGGCGCCTGGCGCCAAGTGCTCGGGCAGATCATCACCCCGCAGCCGCCCACAACGCCGAAGGCGCCGCGGTGCGCGTGCCCGCAGACCACCCGCTGCGCCTGCGGCTGGCGCGCGAGCACGTCGGCGAGCCCCGTGCGGTCCGGCTCGGGCAGGCCGATCTCGTCCATCGCGTGGATGCCGGTGAGGATCGGCGGGTGGTGCATCGCGATCAGGGTCGGCATCGCCGGCTCCGCCCGGAGCTCGGCCTCGAGCCAGGCGCGGTGCTCGAAGTCGAGGGCGCCCTCGATCTTGCCGGGGATCGTCGTGTCGCAGGCGATCAGCCGCACGCCGCCGATCCGCGTCGTATAGCGGAAGGGCGCGCCGGCGCTGCCGGTGCGCCCGTCGAGCGCGAAGTACTCGCGCACGGCGTCGCGGTCGTCATGGTTGCCGGGGATCACGTAGACCGGCAGCTCGAGCGGGGCGAGCAGCTCGCGCACCCGCTCGTACGCGCGCGCGCCGGGCGTGTCCACCAGGTCGCCGGTGACCAGCACCGCGTCCAGCCGGTTGGGCTGCCTGCGCAGCGCGTCGACGGCGGCGCTCAGCGCGAGGGCGGGCTCGCGGTCGCGCAGGCCGACGGTGATGTGCGGGTCGGATAGCTGCGCGATCAGGGTCGCGTCGGCCATGCGCCCCGGCGTTGGGCTGAGCGGATCAGGCGACCTTCTTCACCTGGTCGTAGCCGACCTCGACCGGGGTCTCGCGGCCGAAGATCGACACCAGGATCTTGAGCTTCTGCGCGTTCTCGTTGATCTCCGCGATCTCGCCGGAGAAGTCCGACATCGGCCCGGAGATCACCTTGACCGACTCGCCGACCTGGAACTGCGCCTTCGTCCGCGGCCGCTCGGCGGTCTCGCGGTGCAGCATCCGGTCGACCTCGGCCTGCGAGAGCGGGATCGGCTTGTTGCGCGAGCCCACGAAGCCGGTGACGCCCGGCGTGTTCTTGACGAGATTCCAGGCGTCGTCGGTCATCTCCATGTTCACGAGCACGTAGCCCGGCATGGTGCGCTTCTCGACGCTCACGCGCTGGCCGTCCTTGAGCTCGGACACCTGCTCGGTGGGCACGACAACCTGGCGCACCTTGTTGCGCGCGTTCATCGTCTCGACGCGGTGCTCGAGGTTGTGCTTGACCTTGTTCTCGTGACCCGAGTAGGTGTTGATGACGTACCAGCGGAACATCTGTCTCTAGTTGGTCCTCAGTTGAAGTTTTAGTGGGTGCCGCGACGAGCGTCTCGGGCTGGACGACCTAGACGATCTGGCGAACGAGCCAGTTGAAGGCTGCGTCGAGCACACCCAGGTAGGCAGCGGCGACGGCGATGAAGATGAGCGTTACGGCGGACGCCTGGGCGAGCGTCTCGCGGTCGGGCCACTGCACGCGGCGCAGCTCGTGCCAGCAGGAGATCAGGAAGGCCATCACGCGGCCGCGCTGCTTCTCGGCCGGCTCCTCGCGGCGGCGGCGCGCCTCGGACTCCTTGGCGCGGCGCTTGCGCTCGCGCTCCGCGCGGCGCTGCTCGCGGCGGCTCAGCTTGCCGTCGGTCGCGGCCTTGGCGCGCGACGGGGCGGGAGCCTTGGGCCCCTTGTCCTTGCTGCGCAGCTCGTCGAGCTTCGCGCCGCGCTCGGCCAGCTCGACCTCAGCGACGTCCGCCGACTCGGGGACCTGCGTGTCGCGCTGAGCCTGCGAGTCGGTGCGTCGCTTGTTCTGCTGCTGAGCCTGCTTCTTGCGCCGCTCGGCCTTCCGCTGTGCCCTGGTCTTCGCCACGGTTCGAGGGCGCTAGCGCGTTTCCTTATGCGGGGTGTGTCGCCCGCACCAGCGGCAGTACTTGCGCAGCTCGATGCGGTCCGGCGTGTTGCGCCGCGACTTGTTCGTTTGGTAGTTGCGCCGCTTGCACTCCTCGCAAGCAAGCGTCACAGCGATTCGGACGTCTCCGCGAGCCATTCGATCCTCACATCTGGCAGCCGCCCCGTTGGCGGCATACGAAAAAAAGACCTCTGCGCCGCAGCGCGAGGTGCTCGAAGAATAGCGGCCTCGCGGCGAGGCTTGCGGGGCCGCGCGCGGTCCGCAATCCCGCGCCCCGCCGCCGCGGCCCGCGAGCCGGGACGGCGGCCTCCGCGAAGCACGATCACGCGACGTTCAGCCCTGGCCTCCGCGAGCCACGATCACGCGACGTTCAGCCCTGGCCTTCGATTTTCGACGACCACGGCTGAACGTAGCGCGGGCGCGCGCGAACGTTCAGCCCACGTGTTCGAAAAACGACGACCAGGGCTGAACGTGTGGTGTGGGT
>PKER01000205.1 GCA_002919115.1 bacterium | reverse complement strand
CCCGTCGCGCAGGGCGCGCCCCACGTGCTGGAGCGTGACGATGCCGAGCAGCCGGCCGTCGCGGTCGACCGCGACGAGGCCGCCCAGGCGGCGCAGCGCCTCGTTGCCCAGCAGCGCCTCGAGCGGGGCGTCGGTGCTCACCTGGAGGCTGCCGCTCTCGTCGGGCTGGTACACGTCGCGCACGCGCCGGGCGCGGCGCTCGGGCTCGGGGACGGCGTCGGCGCTCTCGCGCACGAGCAGGCCGCGGAAGCGCTGGTGCTCGTCGGTGACGGGGAACCACGGCCAGCGGTAGCGCAGGAAGAACTCGTCCAGGGCCTGCTCCACGGTGGCGTCGGCGGGGATCGCCACCGGCTCTGAGTCCATCACGTCGGCGACCCGCAGGCCCTCGAGCCGGGCCGTGACCTTGGTCTCGGCGGTCGCGTTGCGAGCCGCGGAGCCGAGCAGATAGCCGATCACGCCGAGCCAGATCCCGCTCACCACGTCGTCGTTCAGGACGAGCAGGAGGCCGACGGCGATGAAGACGTAGGAGAAGATCTGCCCGAGGGTGCCCGCGAAGCGGGTGGCGCTGGTGCGGTTCCCGGTCACGGCCCACGCGATCGCCCGCGCGATCCGCCCGCCGTCGAGCGGGAAGGCCGGAATCAGGTTGAAGGTCAGCACGAGCACGTTGACGCTCACGAGCCACGCGATCGCGTACTCGACGCCGGTCACGTCGGCGTGCTCCTGGAGCGTGAGCGCCTCGAGGAAGCCCTCGCGCGAGCCGGCGAGCGCGATCCCGACCGCCGCGCCGGCGACGGCGATCGCGAGCGTGACGAGCGGGCCGGCGACGGCCACCTTGAACTCGGTGCCCGCCGAGTCGGTGTCGCGCGTCATCCGCGCCACCCCGCCGAAGAGCCAGAGCGTGATCTCGCTGATCCCGATCCCGTGCCGGATCGCGACCAGGGCGTGCCCGAGCTCGTGCAGCAGGATCGAAGCGAAGAAGGCGAGCGCGCTGGCCACGGCGAGCACGTAGGGCACGGCCGAGGAATCGTCGACGCCGAGCGCGGTCTCGAACAGGTTCGAGAGCCAGAAGATGACCAAAAACAGGACGAAGAACCACGAGTAGTCGACGCCCACGCGGATGCCGCGTAGGCGAAACAGCGTGAGTGCGCCGCGACCCATGGGTGGATCGTACGCGGCCTCGGCCCCCGGTCAGCGCCAGCCGCTAGCCCGCGACGGCAAGCGCGGCGGGCCCGTTGGAGCCCGCGACCCGCGCCGCGTTGCCGCCCGCGCGCTTGGCCTCGTACATGGCCGCGTCGGCCTGCTCCCACAGCGACCCGAACGAGCCGTCGTCCGGCGGGCCGGTCGCGACCCCGATCGAGAGCGTCACGCCGGGCTCGTCGTCGCTCACGCCCGCGGAGAGCAGGCGCTCGGCGACGGCGAGCGCGGCCGCGCTCGCCGCCCCGGGGAGCAGCACGGCGAACTCGTCGCCGCCGGGCCGCGCGATCGCGTCGGTCTGGCGCGTCTCCAGCTCGAGGCGGTTCGCGATGCGGCGCAGGATCGCGTCGCCGGTCGGGTGCCCGTGCTCGTCGTTCAGGCGCTTGAAGCCGTCGACGTCGATGATCACGAGGCTCACCGGCGTGCCGTCGGCCTTGGCCCGGGCGAGCTCGGCCTCCGCGCGCTCCTCGAAGGAGCGGCGGTTGAGCGCCCCGGTGAGCCCGTCCACGCGCGCCCGGTGCGTGAGCTCGTCGACCAGCCGGTTCCGGCTGCGGCGCAGGTGCGCGACGAGCAGCCCGGCGACGAGCAGGGTGCTGAGCGAGACCAGCCATCGCGATGCGCCCTCGTCGAGCGGCACGCCGCTGAGCAGCCACGCGTAGGAGGCCCCGATCAGGGCGAGCTGCGCGAAGGCGTGCGGCATCGAGAGGAAGTTGAAGGCGAACAGGCAGATCCAGACGTAGAGCATCTCGTTGTCGTTGGTGCCCGTCCCGACCAGGCCGCCCTCGCGGGTCGCGAGCGTGATCGCGACCGTGCCGATCGCGAGCGCGATGCCCAGGCCGACCTCGGAGGCGCGCCGCAGGCCGAGGAGCATCACGCCCAGCGAAACGAGGCCCATGGCCAGCCCGAGGATCAGCGCGTCCGACCCGGCGGCCCGAGGGGGGAGGATGACCGTGACCGTGGCGAGCATCCCGCCGGCGATCATCATCAGGCCCGCCGCCCGCGCCGCGATGCGCCGCTCGTCGTGCGTGGCGTCCATGAGCCTCACCACCTACCTATCGACCGGCGCGGTCCGCGCCTTGACCGCGCGCTCACTCGGGGTCGCTGAAGGTAGCGGGCTCGCCGGAGAACGCCGCCTGCACCGCCGCCGCCTGGTTCGGGGTGCCCAGGAGCTCCCGCTGCAGCTCGGCCTCCAGCGCGAGCGACTCCTCCGCGCGGGCGCGGTGCGCCGCGTTCCACAGGCGCTTCGCGCGGCGCACGGCGTCGGGCGAACGCGCGGCGATCTCCGCGGCCAGCTCGAGCGCCGCGGCGCGCGCGTTGTCGGCGAGCCGGGTCACGAGCCCGAGCCGGTCGGCGTCCTCGGCCTCGACGACGCGGCCGGTGAAGGTGAGTTCCTTGGCCACGTCGAGCCCGACGAGGGTCGGGAGGGTCTGCGTGATCCCCATGTCGGGGATCAGCCCGTACTTGATCTCCATCACCGAGAACCGCAGGCCGGGCTGGCCGATGCGGATGTCGGCGCCGAGCGCGAGCTGGGCGCCGCCGCCCAGGCAGTCGCCGTGGACCGCGGCGATCACCGGCATCGGCAGCCGCAGCCACCCGTAGGTGATCCGCTGCACGACGTTCGCGGGGTCGCCCTCGCGGCGCTCGAACAGCGTCTCGAAGTCGATGCCCCCCGCCAAAAAGCTCGGGAAGTCGAGCCCCGAGCAGAAGCTCTTGCCCTCGCCGGAGAGGACGACCGCGCGGACGTCCCTGCGCCCCGCGAGCTCGTCGATCGCCCCGTCGAGCGCCTGGAACATCTCCCAGTCGAGCGCGTTGTGCTTGTCCGCGCGCGTCATGCGCACGTGGGCGACGTGCTCGCCGAAGTCGATCTGGACGCGCTCGGGGTTCAAGCGCCCGCCCCCGCCGGCGCGTGCCGCGCGATGATCCGGCCGAAGTCGATGCCGGCCGGGAGCGTGCCGAACGCGCGGCCGCCGTCGCCGCCCAGGCGCGACGCCAAGAAGGCGTCGGCCACGGCCTCGTCGCCGAAGCGCACCAGCAGGGAGCCCTGCAGCACGAGCGCCATGCGTTCGACCACGCGCCGGGCGCGCGTCTCGATCTCCTGAAGGTCGCCGAGCTCGGAGCGCAGCTCCGCGGCGGCGCGGTCGAGGCGCTCGTCGGCGCCCTGCGCCTCGGCGACCTCGGCGAAGAAGGCGTCCACGGAGCCCGGGTTGCGCGCCATCCCGCGCAGCACGTCCAGGCACTGCACGTTGCCCGAGCCCTCCCAGATCCCGTTGAGCGGGGACTCGCGGAAGAGCCGCGGCATCCCGGACTCCTCGACGTAGCCGTTCCCGCCCAGGCACTCGAGCGCCTCGGCGGCGTGGACGGGAGCGCGCTTGCAGGTCCAGTACTTGAGGACGGCGGTCGCGAGCCGGCGCAGGTTCGCCGCCGCCTCGTCGCCCGCCGCCGCCTCGTCGTAGGCGCGCGCCAGGCGCATCGCGCCGATCGTCGCCGCCTCGGACTCCACCGCGAGGTCGGCCAGCACGTTGCGCATCAGGGGCTGGTCGACGAGCAGCTTGCCGAAAGCGGCGCGCTCGGAGCAGTGGTGGATCGCCTGCGCGGTGCCGAATCGCATGCCCGCCGCGGCGCCGATCACGCAGTCGAGGCGGGTGTGGTTGACCATCTCGATGATCGTCGGCACGCCGCGCCCCTCCTCGCCGACGAGCCGGGCCCAGGCGCCGCGGAACTCGACCTCCGAGGAGGCGTTGGAGCGGTTGCCCAGCTTGTCCTTGAGGCGCTGCAGGTGCATGCGGTTGCGCTCCCCGCCGGGCGTGAAGCGGGGGAGGAGGAAGCACGAGAGCCCGCCCGGGGCCTGGGCGAGCACGAGGAACGCGTCGCACATCGGCGCCGAGCAGAACCACTTGTGGCCGGTGAGCTCGTACTCGCCGCCGGGCCCGCCTCCGTTCAGCGGGCGCGCGACCGTGGTGTTGGCGCGCACGTCCGAGCCGCCCTGCTTCTCGGTCATGGCCATGCCGGCCAGCGCGCCGGCCTTCTCGGTAGCGGGCCGGAGCCGCTCGCCGTCGTAGGTGAGCGAGGTGAAGCGCGGCTCCCACTCCGCGGCGAGCTCGGGCTGCGCGCGCAGCGCGGGGACGACCGAGTAGGTCATCGAGATGGGGCAACCGACGCCCGCCTCGGCCTGCGAGAACGTCATGAACATCGCGGCGCGCGCGACGTGCGCGCCGGGCCGCGGCTCACGCCAGGGCATCGCGTGCAGGCCGAACTCGACCGCCTTGGAGATCAGCTCGTGCCAGGCGGGGTGGAACTCGACCTCGTCGATGCGGTGCCCGAAGCGGTCGTGCGTGCGCAGCCGCGGGGGGAACTCGTTCGCCTCGCGGCCCCAGCGCACGGCGCGCTCCGATCCCGCGAACTCGCCGACCTCGCGTGCGCGGTCCAGCGCCCACTCGGCGCCCTCGCGGACGAGGGCCTCGCGGAGGACCGCGTCCGCCTCGAACACGTTGTACGGCTCCAGCGGCGAGGCCTGGTTGACCACCTCGTGGGTCGCGTGACCCGCGCGGAGCTCCGACACGGTCGCCATGGAGCCATTCAAGCAGCTAGCCCGTGCCCGCTCCGCAGGTGGGCGGCGGGGCGCCGCGGCTCGCAGTGGCGCGCCGATAGCATCGCCGCCGATTCCGTAAGTCCCAGAGAGCTACCCCTAGGAGCCCGCAGAAGTGGCGAAGATCAAAGTCCGCAACCCGATCGTCGAGCTCGACGGCGACGAGATGACCCGGATCATCTGGGCGTTCATCAAGGAGCAGCTGATCCTGCCGTACCTCGACGTCGAGCTGAAGTACTACGACCTCGGCATCGAGAGCCGCGACGCGACCGACGACCAGATCACCGTCGACGCGGCCCACGCGATCAAGAAGTACGGCGTGGGCGTGAAGTGCGCGACGATCACCCCCGACGAGGCCCGCGTCGAGGAGTTCGGCCTCAAGCGGATGTACCGCTCGCCGAACGGCACGATCCGCAACATCCTCGGCGGCGTGATCTTCCGCGAGCCGATCGTGATCTCGAACATCCCGCGGCTCGTCCCCAACTGGAAGAAGCCGATCGTGATCGGCCGTCACGCGTTCGGCGACCAGTACCGCGCCGAGGACGTGAAGATCCCGGGCAAGGGCAAGCTCACCCTCACCTGGACGCCCGAGGACGGCGGGGAGCCGATCGAGATCGACGTGTTCGACTTCCCGTCGAGCGGCGTCGCGATGGCCATGTACAACCTCGACGAGTCGATCCGGGACTTCGCCCGCGCCTCGTTCCGCTACGGGCTCGAGCGCAACTTCCCGGTGTACATGTCCACGAAGAACACGATCCTCAAGACCTACGACGGGCGCTTCAAGGACATCTTCCAGGAGGTCTACGAGACCGAGTTCAAGGAGGAGTTCGAGTCCCGCGGGCTCACCTACGAGCACCGGCTGATCGACGACATGGTCGCCGCGGCGCTCAAGTGGGAGGGCGGCTACGTCTGGGCCTGCAAGAACTACGACGGCGACGTGCAGTCCGACACCGTCGCCCAGGGTTTCGGCTCGCTGGGCCTGATGACCAGCGTGCTGATGACGCCCGACGGCAAGACCGTCGAGGCCGAGGCCGCGCACGGCACGGTCACCCGGCACTACCGCCAGCACCAGCAGGGCAAGCCGACCTCCACGAACCCGATCGCCTCGATCTTCGCCTGGACGCGCGGCCTCGCGGCGCGCGGCCGCATGGACGGGACGCCCGAGGTCACGCAGTTCGCCGAGACGCTCGAGCGGGTGTGCATCGAGACCGTCGAGAGCGGCAAGATGACCAAGGACCTGGCCCTGTTGGTCGGGGGCGACCAGAAGTGGCTGACCACGCAGGAGTTCCTCGACGCGATCGACGAGAACCTGCGGGCGGCGATGGGGTAGGCGGTCGCACCCTCACCCGCCGGGACCCCCGCAAACTCACACGTTCGCTTTCACGAGAGAGGTAAGGAGACGAATGACTCCCAGTCCAGTAACCGTCACGGTCACCGGCGCCGCCGGGCAGATCGGCTACGCGCTGCTCTTCCGCATCGCCGCCGGCGAGATGCTCGGCCCGGACACCCCGGTGCGCCTCAAGCTGCTCGAGATCCCGCAGGCGGTGAAGGCCGCCGAGGGCACGGCGATGGAGCTCGACGACTGCGCGTTCCCGCTGCTCGCCGGCGTCGACATCTACGACGACCCCAACCAGGCCTTCGACGGCTGCAACATCGCGCTGCTCGTCGGCGCCCGCCCGCGCACGAAGGGCATGGAGCGCTCTGACCTGCTCGAGGCCAACGGCGGCATCTTCAAGCCGCAGGGCCAGGCGATCAACGACCACGCCGCTGACGACGTCAAGGTCCTCGTGGTCGGCAACCCGGCGAACACCAACGCGCTGATCGCGATGGCGAACGCGCCGGACGTGCCCAACGAGCGCTTCACCGCGATGGTGCGCCTCGACCACAACCGCGCCAAGGCGCAGCTCGCCAAGAAGCTCGGGGTGGGCGTCGACGCGGTCACCAACATGACCGTCTGGGGCAACCACTCGACGACCCAGTACCCCGACCTCGTGAACGCGAAGGTGAACGGCCAGTCCGCCTGGGACGCGGTGGGCGACGAGGCCTGGATCGCCGACGAGTTCATCCCCACGGTCGCGAAGCGCGGCGCCGCGATCATCGAGGCGCGCGGGGCGTCCTCGGCCGCCTCGGCGGCGAACGCGGCCATCGACCACGTCCGCGACTGGGTGCTCGGCACGCCCGAGGGCGACTGGGTGTCGATGGCGGTGCCCTCGACCGGCGCCTACGGCATCGCCGAGGGCGTGATCGCCGGCCACCCCTGCCGCTGCAAGGACGGGGAGTACGAGATCGTCGAGGGCCTCGAGGTCCCCGAGTTCTCGCGCGAGCGGATCGACAAGACCGTCGAGGAGCTCAACTCCGAGCGCGCGGCGGTCGCCGAGCTCGGCCTGATCTAAGACGACGTTCGCTGCGCGAGGGGCGGCGGGCCCGGCGCCCGCCGCCCCGGCGCACTGGGCCCGCGCCTTGCCGGTGAGCGACGCGCTGACGGTCAGGTGGGCGACCCCCGCCGACGCGGGGGCCATCGCGCGCGTCCACGTGGACTCCTGGCGCGCCACCTACCCTGGCCTTCTGCCCGACGAGATCCTCGCCGGGCTCGACGTGCGCCGCCGCATGGATGAGTGGCGGGAGTGGCT
>PKER01000207.1 GCA_002919115.1 bacterium | reverse complement strand
AGCGAGATCATCGTGCCGATCACGATCAGCACGCCGAGCCAGGTGTAGTCGGCGGCGACCGCCTCCTGGATCAAAAACAGCTTGCCGATGAACCCGGCCGTGCCCGGCAGGCCGGCGAGCGCCAGCATCGAGATCGTGAGCGCCCAGGCGAGCGCGGGCCGCTCGCGGCCCAGGCCCTGCACCGAGCGGATGTCGTCGCCGAACCCGGTCTCGCGCTCGCGGATCACGATCACGCCGAACGCGGCGAGGTTCATGAGCGCGTAGGCGGCGAGGTAGAAGAAGAGCGCGCTCACGCCGCCCGCGCTGAAGGCGACCACGCCGACCAGCATGTAGCCGGCCTGCGCGACGCCCGAGTAGCCGAGGAGGCGCTTGAGCGAGTTCTGGCTGAGCGCGCCCACGTTGCCGACGACGATCGAGACCGTGGCGAGCGCCGCCAGCGCGGGCTGCCAGTCGTCGACCGCCGGCGCGAGCGCGACGTCGAAGAAGCGCACCAGCACCGCGAACGCCGCCGCCTTCGTCGCCACCGCCATGAACGCGGTCACCGGCGTGGGGGCGCCCTGGTAGACGTCGGGCGTCCACTGGTGGAAGGGCGCGATCGAGAGCTTGAAGGCGAGGCCGGTGCCCACCAGGCCGATGCCGACGAGGATCAGCGGGTCGCTCGCGAGGTCGCCGCCGATCGCGCCGCGGATCCCGGTGAAGTCGGTCGTGCCGGACCCGCCGTAGAGCAGCGCGAGCCCATACAGCGTGAGGGCCGAGCCGAGCGAGCCGACGATCAGGTACTTGAGGCCCGACTCGAGCGCCTCGGAGCGGCGGAGCGCCGAGCCGCAGAGGACGTAGAGCGGGATCGACAGCAGCTCGAGCCCGACGAAGAAGGTGACGAGGTTCTGGGCGGAGGACAAAAACAGCATGCCCAGAACGGACGCGACGATCAGGCCCTGGAACTCGCCGTGGCCGCCGGGGCCGGGCGCGTCGTCGGCCGCCTCCTCGCGCCAGGAGAGCGGCACGACGAAGGCGGCGGCGACGATCGCGATCAGGGTCGCGACCAGCGCCAGCTCGTCGAGCCGCAGCGCGCCGGAGACGAGGTCCTCGCGCTCGCCCCACTGCCAGATGCAGAGGCCGGCGGCGGCGCCGAGGGTCAGGTAGGTGGTGAGCGTGACCGCGAGCCGCTGGCGCGCGTCGGTCAGGACCGCGACGATCAGGATCGCGACCAGGCCGCCGGTCAGCGCGATGACGGGCGAGAGGCCCGCGTAGTCGATATGGGGAGCGTTGAAGTCCACTGTCGCTTTACCTCACTCGCAGTCCAGCTCGATTCCCGCGACGCCCGGCTGGGTGCCCTCGCCGTCCTGCGCGTAGAACCGCTCCTCGCACTCGGCGGCGGCCAGCACCGCGCCCACCTTGTCCTGCACGGACGCCTCGCCGCGCTCGAGCACCAGGCCCGGGTAGAGCGCGAGGCCGACGATGACCGCGACCATCGGCGCGAGCACGACCCCGTCGCGGAGGCCGATCTCACGCGAGGTCTTCCCCTCCGGCAGGCGGTTGTGCATCGTGCGCTGGTACATCCGCAGCGCGTAGAAGGCGGCCATCGCGATGCCCGTGCTCGCGACGATCGCGTAGACGACCTTCGTCTGGAAGACCGCGTTCAGGATGTAGAACTCGCCGATGAAGTTGGCCGACCCGGGCATGGCCAGCAGGGCGAGCGTGACGATGATGAACAGCGTCGCGAACACGGGGGCGCGCAGCGCGCCGCCGCCCATCTCGCGCAGGTCCTCGCTGCCGTAGCGCTCGGCGAGCAGCGCGATGATGAAGAACACCGGCCACGCCACCAGGCCGTGGTTGATCATGTGGAGCACCGCGCCGTCGGCGCCGTCGGCCGTGAGCGCGAACAGGCCGAGGGTGATGAAGCCCATCTGCGCGATCGAGGAGTAGGCGATGATCATCCGCAGGTTGCTCTGCGTGAACGCCATCACCGAGCCGTAGAGGATCGACGCGACGGCGACGATCATCACGAGCTCCTGGAACTCGATCGCGGCGTCGGGGAAGATCGGGAACACCACCCGCAGGAAGCCGTAGGCGGCGACCTTCGAGAGCACGCCCGAGAGCAGCGCCAGCGCGGGCAGCGGGGCGGCGCGGTAGGCGTCCGGCACCCAGCCGTGCAGCGGCACCGCGGGCATCTTCACGAGGAACGCGGCGGCGAAGAAGCAGAAGATCCACGCCTGTGTGCCCTCGCTCAGCACGTTGGCCCGCAGGTCGGCGAGCGCGAAGCTGAGCTCGCCCGTCTCGTCGGCGACGAGGATCCCGGTGGCGATCGCCCCGACCAGCATCAGCAGGGAGCCGACCAGGGTGTAGATCATCATCTTGATCGTCGCCTGGACCCGGTTGCCGGTCCCGTACGCGCCGATCAGGAAGAAGAACGGGACGAGCATCAGGTCGAAGAACAGGACGAAGAGGACGAGGTCCTGGGCGAGGAAGGCGCCGAGCGTGGCGGTCTCGGCGAGCCCGAGCATGAAGAAGTAGTTGCGGCGACGCTCGGGCTGGCGGAAGGCGGCGAAGGCGAAGCTCGCCGACCAGAGCAGCGCGGTCAGCAGGACCAGGAACAAGCTGATCCCGTCGACCCCGAGCGCGTAGCTGATCCCGAGGTCGGGGATCCAGCTCTCGCTGACCTCGTGCTGGAGGCCCGGGATCGAGCTGTCGAAGTCGACGACGAGCGCGATCGCGAGGGCCAGCGTGACCAGCGAGCCCAGGAACGAGAACGGGGCGACGGCCCGCCGCGGCAGGAGGACCGCGACGAGCGCGACAGCGAGCGGCAACCAGAGCAGGACGTTCAGCATCAGGAGCTAACCACCAGGAAGTACAGGGCGAGGACCGCGAAACCGCCGATCACCAGCAGGGCGTAGGCGCGCAGAAAGCCGGACTGGGCGCCGCGCACCAGCACCCCGACGCCGCGGACGACGCCGGTCGTGCCGTTCACGATGCCCTGGACGAGCACGCGTTCCAGCACGTTGTTGGCGAAGCGGCCGGCGGCGATCGTCGGCCGGTAGACGAGCGCGTCGAGCAGCTCGTCGAAGTACCAGCGGTTGAACAGGAAGTTGTGCAGGCCGCGGTAGCGCTCGACCAGGCCGGCGGTGGTGCCCGGACGGCGCACGTACAGCCGGAAGGCGAGCGCGATGCCGGCCAGCGCCAGGATCCCGCCGACGAGCATGCCGAGGTAGGCCGAGCCGGTCGACGGATGGTGCTCGAACAGCGCCGAGCCCTCGAACGTCGGCTCGAGGAAGTGCTCGACGGCGGCCGTGACGCCGGGGATCTGCAGCAGGCCCGCGAACAGGGCGAGGAAGCCCAGGATCCCCATCGCGGCGCGCATCGGCCAGGCGCGCTCGGCGATGTGGTGCTCGGGGCCGGGGAAGCCGACGTCGGTGTCCTCCTTCTCCCCGGTCACCGGGTTCTCGGGCTCGCCGTGCGCCATGTGGCCGCGCTCGAGCTCACGCGCCTCCTCGCAGGGCTCGCCCCAGACGACCCGGAAGCCGATCCGGAACGAGTAGAAGGCCGTGAGGAACGCGGCCGCGTAGCCGCCGATCGCGAAGATCCAGTACATCCCGCCGCGATCCGCCGCGTAGACGAGGATCTCGTCCTTCGAGAAGAACCCGGACGTGCCCGGGAACCCGGCGAGCGCGAGCGCGCCGATGATGAGCAGCGCGCTCGTGAACGGCATCGCCTTGCGGAAGCCGGACATCAGGTCGATGTTCTGGCGGTTCGCCATCGCGGCGATGATCGAGCCGGCCGCCATGAAGAGCAGCGCCTTGAAGAAGGCGTGCGTCATCAGGTGAAAGATCCCGGCGGTGTAGGCGCCGATCGAGACGGCCACGACCATGTAGCCGATCTGGCTCATGGTCGAGTAGGCGATGATCCGCTTCAGGTCGGTGACGACGAGCGCGATCGTCGCGGCCATGATCAGCGTCAGCAGCCCGATGAAGGCGGCGACGTCGGCGGCCGTCGGCGCGAGCTCGAACAGCGGGTGCGTGCGCGCGATCAGGTACACGCCCGCGGTGACCATCGTCGCCGCGTGGATCAGCGCGGAGACCGGGGTGGGGCCCTCCATCGCGTCGGCGAGCCAGGTGTGAAGCGGGACCTGGGCCGACTTGGCGAAGGCGCCGACCAGCAGCAGAAGCAGCGCGGCGACGAGCGCCCCGTCGTTCACGTCGAAGTGGCCGGGGGCCTCCTCGAACAGGGCGAGATAGTCGAAGGTGCCGAGCTCGCCGAAGAGCAGGAACGCCGCGAGCATGAGGCCGATGTCGCCGATCACGTTGATCACGAAGGCCTTCATTCCGGCCGCCGTCGCGGTGTTGCGGCGGTACCAGAAGCTGATCAGCGCGTAGGAGGCGTAGCCGACGAACGCCCAGCCGATGATCAGGAGGACCAGGTTGCCCGCCATGACCAGGACGAGCATCGAGAAGACGAAGAAGTTGAGGAGGGCGAAGAACCGCACGTAGCCGCGGTCGCTGTCCATGTACGCCACCGAGTAGAGGTGGATCAGCATCGAGACCCCGGTGACGACGAGCGCCATGATCACCGCGAGCGGGTCGACCAGGATCCCGAGCTTGATGTCGAGGCCGACCGCCGAGGCGTAGTCGTAGAGCGACGAGGTGACCTGGCGGGACTCCGAGGGCAGGTCCTGGATCGCGAAGAACGCGCCGATCGCGCTCGCGAAGGCGAGGGCGATCGCGCCGGTGCCGATCCAGCCGGCGGCCTTGCCCCAGAAGCGGAAGCCGAGCGCGATCGCGATCGCGCCCGCCAGCGGGAAGGCCAGGATCAGCCAGCCAAAAGTCTCAGCGCTAGAGGTATCGACCGTCATCCCTTCAGCCCTCGCATCTCATCGACGTTCAGCGGCAGGCGGCGGCGGTACATGGCGACGATCAGGCCGAGGCCGACCACGACCTCGCACGCCGCCACCACCATCACGATCAGCGCGAACACGTGCCCCTCCTCGTTGCCGTGCGAGCGCGCGAAGGCGAGCAGCGCGAGGTTGCCCGCGTTCAGCATGAGCTCGAGGCACAGCAGGATGACGAGCGGGTTGCGCCGGATGAGAAGGCCCGCCGCGCCGACCGCGAAGAGGAGGCCGGAGAGGACGAGGTACCACTCAAGCGCCATGTGGGGCCTCCCGGCGCTTGCGCGCGGCGAGCACGACGGCGCCCACCGCGGCGACGAGGAGCAGAAGCGAAGCGGCCTCGAACGCGATCAGGTAGCGCTCCAGCAGCAGCTCGCCGATCGAGGCGGGCGAGCCGAAGCCGAGCCGCACGTCCGGGCCGTCGCCCTCGAGCGTGGTCAGGGCGGTGCCCAGGACCGCGATCGAGATCTCGACGAAGAGGGCCCCGGCCAGCAGCGGCGCGAGGAAACGCTGCCCGGGGATCGGCTCCCAGATGGGCTCCTCGGAGCCTCCCACGTACGCGGAGACGAACACGTAGAGGACCATCACCGCGCCCGCGTAGACCACGATCTGGGCGGCGGCGAGGAACTCCGCGTTGAGCAGCAGGAACAGGGCGGCGAGTGAAACGAGGTGCACGACCAGCGCCAGGACGCTGTAGAAGGGGTTGCGTAGCGCGATCACTGCGATCGCACCACCCAGGGCGCCGATAGCACCTACGAAGAAGGCGAGCGCTTCCATCGGCGCCCCATCCTATTGAGGAATAGGGGATCTTCGGTGCTGGCCTACTACTGCGTATCGCCTGCAACAAAGCGGCAAAAGCGTCCCCGGTGGTCCGTCCATAATCACCGCGCCCGTGTCAGGCAGGGGTGTCCCGGGGGCGATGAGTAGGACGCGGCGTGCGCCGCGCCCCCGGCCGCCCGCGGCTTGGGGCGGGTCACCCGAACATCCGAAAGACAGCCAAGGAGGGAGCCTTTTGAGGAAATTCATCGCGGCGGGCGCGCTTGCTGTCGCCCTTTTCGCGGCGCAGGCGGGTTCGCCGACGGGCCCTGACTCGGCGCAGGCCGTGGTCAGGGATATCAGCGTCAGCTTCGGTGGCAAGGCCTACGGCGTGGCGGGCGAGCGCCCCCGGTACGCGATCAGCTTCCGGCTGCCCCAGGGGTTCTACGGCGGCAACGACGAGATCATGATCGAGGGGCCTCCGCAGATGCAGTTCCCGCCGCTCGGGAACGGCGCCAACCGCAACTACTGGATCTCCACGCCCACCACCACCTACAACATCCTCGGCAACGTGCACTTGCAGCCGGGCGGGAACAAGATCTGGATCGAGCCCAAGAACACCTCCCTCGGCGTCCCGATGGACGGCTGGCTCGAGGTGCAGATCGGCGCGATCGGCGCCAGCGACCCCACCTTGAACATGCTCAACCCGACCACCGCGGGCAAGTACCAGATCTCGGTGATGACCACCCGTGACGCGCCGGGCTGGTCGGGGTATTTCGACATCGTGGCCGCCGACCCGGCCGCCCTGCAGGCGACCGGCGGCTCCGGCCAGCGCGCCTTCGCCGGGCAGGAGTTCGAGCCGCTCGTCGTGAGGGCGCGCGACCAGTACGGCAACGCGGTCTCCGGGCAGACGGTTCGCTTCGCGCTGCCCGAGGACGGGCCGTCCGGCGAGTTCGAGACCGGGGGGCGGACCGCAGAGGTCGCAACGAACGCCGAGGGCTACGCGATCTCGCCCGCGATCCTCGCGTCGGAGGAGGCGGGGGCCTGGCAGGCGACCGCCGAGCTGCCGGACTGGCCCGCGGTGGGCCCGGTCGCGTTCGGGCTCGAGAACCTGCAGCCCGGCGCGAAGCGGATCGACGTGGCCGTGGACCCGCCGAGCCTCGTGGCGGACGGCGTGGGCACCGCCGAGGCGACCGCGAGCCTGATCGACGCGCTCGACGAGCCGCTCGCAGGCCAGGAGCTCGAGGTCGAGGTGGACGGCGACGTGCGGGCCGGCGAGCCCGTCGACAACGGCGACGGCACCTACGCGATCCCGCTCGCGGTGGGGACCACGCCGGGTGAGGTGACGATCACCGTCCGCGATCCCGAGAGCGGCGCGGAGGGCACGGGCACGCTCGAGCTCGAGGCCGACACCACCGGGCCCGCCGTGGCCATCACGAAGAAGCCGCGCAAGACGCTGCGTGCCAAGAAGGCGAAGCGCGTGAGCTTCCGGTTCGCCTCGGGCGCGCCCGACCTCGCCGGGTTCGAGTGCAGGTTCGACAAGAAGGCCTGGCGCGCCTGCACGTCGCCCGCCGGCTATCGCGCGAAGCGCGGACGCCACCGCTTCGCGGTGCGCGCGTTCGACCACGCGGGCAACCGCGGTCCCGAGGCGACCGCGACCTTCAGCGTGAAGCCGAAGCGCAAGAAGGCCAAGCGCGCGAAGCGCAAGCGCTGAGCGCGCGCAGCGCAGGGGCGCCGGGACGCCACGAGCCGCGGAGCGGCCGGGGGCGCCGGGGG
>PKER01000060.1 GCA_002919115.1 bacterium | reverse complement strand
GCCGACCCCGTCGAGATCGAGATCCGCTCCCACGACGGGCGCGCCGTGCTCGAGGTCGACCGCGGCCTGCTGCGCTCCTTCGTCGAGCAGACGCTCGAGCTGGTCCCCCTCGGCACCGAGGCCGACCGGATGGACCTCGACGGCGAGATCGCCCGCTGGCAGGACGTCGACGCCAGCCTGGCCGAGCCGCTGGCCTCGCTGCAGCGCCTGGTCGAGGCCGGCGGCCAGGTGCTCATGCTCGGCGCGCCGCTCGACACGATCACGCTGCTGCACCACGCGGAGGCCGTCGCGCACGCCCGCGGCCGGCGCGAGCTCACCTACACCGTCTGGGTGCGCGAGGGCGAGCGGGCGGGCCCGCGCACGGTCACCGACATCGACACCCGCGACGGCGCCTACGACTACGCCTCGCTCGGCCTCGACGTCGATGAGTTCGAAGCCATCGCGACCGACGCGCTGGCGGCGGGGACCGGGAAGCGCGGCCGGGTGGGCGCGGCGGATTGCCACCTCTTCGACGCGCGGGCGCTGACGGGCTTCGCGGTGGCCTGGCTCGAGGACCGCTTCGGCCGCGCCTGACCCCACGTTCAGCCCTGGTAGCCGAAAAACGAAGGCCACGGCTGAACGTGCGGGCGCGCCGCGCGGACGTTCAGCCCACGTGTTCGAAAAACGACGACCAGGGCTGAACGTGCGGGTGCGGCGGCTTGGAGCCGCGCGCCCCGGAGGGCCTCGCAACGCGAGACGGCCGCCCCGGGGGGCGGCCGTCTCGAGCAGATCGTGGTTCGCGGTGCGATCAGACCACGAGCGGGATGATCAGGATCGCGACGATGTTCGCGACCTTGATCATCGGGTTGATCGCGGGGCCCGCGGTGTCCTTGTAGGGGTCGCCGACCGTGTCGCCGGTGACCGACGCGGCGTGGGCCTCGGAGCCCTTGCCGCCGAAGGCGCCGTCCTCGATCAGCTTCTTCGCGTTGTCCCAGGCGCCGCCGCCGGCGGTCATCGAGACGGCCATGAAGAGGCCGACGACGATCACGCCGATCAGCAGGCCGCCGAGCGCCTCGATGCTGAGCAGGCCGACGATCACGGGGATCACGATCGGGATCAGCGACGGGAGGATCATCTCCCGCTGCGCGGCGGCCGTGACGATGCCCACGGTCTCGCCGTAGTCGGGCTTCTCGGTGCCCTCCATGATCCCCGGGCGCTCGCGGAACTGCTTGCGCACCTGCTCGACCACGGAGCCGCCGGCGCGGCCCACGGCCTCGATCGCGAACGCCGAGAACAGGTAGACCATCAGGCCGCCGATCAGCAGGCCGATGAGCACGGCCGGGTCGGCGATCGAGAACAAGAAGCCCTCGCCGCCTTCCTCGAACAGCTCGATCTCGAACGCGTTGAACAGCACCAGCGCGGCGAGCGCGGCGGAGCCGATCGCGTAGCCCTTGGTGACGGCCTTCGTCGTGTTGCCGACCGCGTCGAGCGGGTCGGTGACGTTGCGGACGTCCTCGGGCAGCTCAGCCATCTCGGCGACGCCGCCGGCGTTGTCGGTGATCGGCCCGAACGCGTCGAGGGCGACGATCAGGCCGGTCAGCGAGAGCTGCGCCATCACGGCGATGCCGATGCCGTAGATGCCGGCGAGCTCGTTGGCGGCGAGGATCGCGAGCGCGATCAGGATCGCCGGCGCCGCGGTGGCCTGGAAGCCCTGCGCCAAGCCCTGGATGATGTTGGTCGCGTGCCCAGTGACCGACGACTGGGCGATCACGCGCACCGGCCGGAAGCGAGTCGACGTGTAGTAGTCGGTGATGATGAACAGGCCGGCCGTGACCACGATGCCGATCAGCGCGCACAGCCACAGGTCGGCGACCGAAGCGCCCGCCAGCGCGCTCTCCGGATCGAGCACGCCGAGGTTGAGCGCGTCGCTCATCATCCAGCTGGTGATCGGGTAGAAGGCGGCCGCCGAGATCACGCCCGAGACGATCAGGCCTCGGTAGAGCGCGCCCTCGACCCGCTCGGTGTTGGTGCGGACGCTGAGCGCGCCGAGGATCGACGCGATGATCGCCACGCCGCCGATCACCAGCGGGTACAGCGCGACCTCGCGGCTGAAGTCCTCGCCGAAGGTGAGCACGCCGAGGAGCATCACGGCGACCGAGGTGACCGCGTAGGTCTCGAACAGGTCGGCCGCCATGCCGGCGCAGTCGCCGACGTTGTCGCCGACGTTGTCGGCGATCACCGCCGGGTTGCGCGGGTCGTCCTCGGGGATCCCGGCCTCGACCTTGCCCACCAGGTCGGCGCCCACGTCGGCGGCCTTCGTGAAGATGCCACCGCCGAGCCGGGCGAACACCGAGATCAGCGAGCCGCCGAACCCGAGGCCGATGAGCGCGTCCACCGCCTCCTTGTCGGTCTTGTCGGCGAGCACGAGGATCCCGAAGTACGCCGCGACGCCGAGCAGCGCGAGCCCGACGACCAGAAGACCGGTCACCGAGCCGCCCTTGAAGGCGACGTCGAGGGCGGGTGGCACGCCACCGCGCGCGGCCTCCGCGACGCGCGCGTTCGCGCGCACCGACAGGTTCATGCCGATGTAGCCGGCCGCGCCCGACAGCGCGCCGCCCAGGAGGAAGCCGATCGCGACGAAGATGTCCTGGACGATCAGCAGCAGGACCGCCAGCGGGATCGCGACCAGCGCGATGATCGTGTACTGGCGGTTGAGGTAAGCCTTAGCCCCTTCCTGAACGGCGCCCGAGATCTCGCGCATGCGGTCATTGCCGGGCGACTTGGCCAGCAGCCGCTGTGTGACGACCGCGCCGTAGATCACGGCAGCGCCCGCGCACAACAGCGCGATGAGAACGCCGTAGTCGGTAAGGAAGTCGGTCAACTTCTTTCCTTCCGGTTGATTGCGTGAGTATGCGTGGCAAAGCCGCCCGGACGAGGGGCGGCCAAAGAGCGCCCGGAGTCTATCTGTTCAAGCCGCGGAAGCGGCGCGGTGGACACCCGTTATACCCAGTGGCCACGCCGTTTGGCGCGGGCGGCTAGCGGCCCGGAACCCAGAGGCCCGAGGCGCCGCCGCTCCCCGCCGTCGGCGGCTTTTCGGACGGGCCCTCCCCGCCGCCGCCCTGGCCGCCGCCCTCGTCGGAGCCGCCCTCGCCCTGGGCGCGCACCTCGCGCGCGTACATGAGCTGCAGCTCGGACAGCGCGGCGCGGATCTCGCCCGCGACCGGGCCCTCGATCAGCTCGAGGAGCCGGTTGACGGCCTCGATGCCGATGCGGCCCTGCTCGAGGTCGCGCTCATCGGCCTTGCCGATCCGCCGCGCGCTCAGGTTGATGATCGACGCGGCGCTCTCGACGAGCAGGTCCTGGACGCGCACGCGCCGCAGCTGCTCCTCGAGCCGCGCGCGCAGCTCCTCCTGCGAGGGCGGGCCCTCGGCCCCGGGTTGGTCGGGTCGGTCGGAAGTCGTCATCGCTTGTCCCTCGCCTTCGCTCGTTCGTCAGTCGCTTGCCGCGCTAGGGCGGGAGCATACGTGCGTCTGGTCTCCTCGATCCCGGCGCGGTAGATGTCGGCGATCGACTGCCCTTCCTCCAGCGCGGCACGCGCGCGCTGGGCCCCGTTGCGCTCGAAGGGCTCGAACTCGGCGCCGATCCGCTCCCGCGCGGGCGCGCTCCACTCGACCAGGCGCTCGACCATCGCGCGCGTCGGGACCACCGCGGCGCCGGCGCGCCAGTCGATCATCTCGCCGTCCAGGCCGTAGCGGATCGCGCGCCACAGGTTCTCCTCGACCTCGCGGCCGCGCAGCGGCTCGGGCAGCCTGCCCTCGTCGTAGTCGATCGCGGCCTGGGCGATGCAGCCCGCGATCAGCGCGGCCAGCGCGAACGACTCGTCCCCGCGGGTCTGCGCGTCGCAGATCCGCAGCTCGACCGTGCCGAACGAGTGGTGCGGGCGCACGCTCCACCAGAGCTGGGTCGGCTCGACGATGGAGCCGGTGCGCGTCAGCGCGTCGATGAAGCCGGCGTACGAGCTCCAGTCCCCGAACGGGTCGTGCACGCCGCAGCGCGGGAACGTGCGCGTGAAGATCTGCGTGCGGACCGAGTGCAGGCCCGTGTCGCGCCCGTCGAGGAACGGCGAGTTCGCCGAGAGCGCGAGCAGCGGCGGCAGCGCCTCACGGAGGAAGTCGGCGACGGCCACCGCGCGGTCGGCGCCCCGCACGCCCACGTGCACGTGCATGCTCCACGTCTGGTTGCGCTGCGCGACCCAGCGCAGCTCGCGCCGCAGGCGGTTGTAGTGGGGCGTGTCGATGATCCGCTGGTCGAGGTAGCTGGCCCAGGGGTGCGTGCCCATCGCGGCCAGGGCGACGCCCATCCGGTCGGCGAGCGCGAACAGCCGCGCGCGGCGCTCGCGCTGGAGCTCGACGGCCCCGCGGAAGTCCTCGGCGCGGCCGGAGCGGATCTCGATCTCGGTGTCGATCAGCTCGCCCGCCGCCGAGGACGCGAGCAGCTCGTCGTCCTGGCAGAGCGCGTACATCTCCTCGAACCGGTGGGCGAGCTCCAGCGTCCCCGGGTCGACGATCGCGAACTCCTCCTCGAGGCCGATCGTGAAGTCGGTCGATCCCTCGAACCGCTCCCTCACCGCCTCGAGGTCGAGCCCCGGGTCGACGGCCTGCCCGGCCAGTTCGTCCATTCAGGCGAGATAGAAGTAGAGGGCGTAGAGGAGGTCGACCGCGGGGCTGGAGGTGTGGACCGTCACCTCGGGCGGCACCTGGAGCAGGCGCTCCGAGTAGTTGAAGATGATCTTCACGCCGGACTCCACCAGGCGGTCCGCGACGTCCTGGGCGGCGCTCGCGGGGACGGCGAGCACCCCGACCACGACGTCCTCCTCGCTCACGACGCGCTCGAGCTCGTCCAGGCCGCGCACCTGCACGCCCCCGATCTCCTGGCCGACCTTCTTGGGGTCGACGTCGAAGATCGCGACGATCTGGAAGCCGTGGTCGGCGAAGATGTCCGAGGTCGCGATCGCGCGGCCGAGGTGGCCCGCACCGAAGAGCGCGATGTTGTGCTGGCCCGAGGTGCGCAGGATCTTGCGGATCTCGGCGACCAGCGAGTCGACCCGGTAGCCCACGCCGCGCTTGCCGAACTTGCCGAAGCCGGAGAGGTCGCGGCGGATCTGAGTCGAGTTGATGTGCGTGTAGTCGGCGAGCTCCTGGGAGGAGATCGTCTCCTTGCCCATCTTGCGCGCCTGGATGAGCACCTGGAGATACCGGGAAAGCCGCGCGGCGACGCCGAGCGAGAGCCGTTCTCCGTCGGCGGCGCCGTCCCGGCGCGCGACGGGTTCGATCGTTGTGGAGTTCGCGCCTTCCATGCTCATCCGGGGGGAAGTATGTAGCAGGGCCGATTCCAAAGCCGCCGGATCCGGCACCAGCTCGCTGATCACCGAGCCGTCGAGCGTGATCACCGGAATCCGCTCCAGATACCGGCGCAACAGCTCCTCGTCGGATTCGATATCGACCTCGCGCAGGACCAGATCGGAGCTGCGGGCGACGAGCGGCTCGAGCAGCTCGCGCGCCTCATCGCACAGGTGGCACCCCGGCCGCCCGTAGAGGACGAGCTCGCGCGCGCTCACACCCACGCGTCCCAGTCGAGGTAGCCGGGGTACGGGGTGGGCTCGGACGCCTGCGCGGCCGCCGCGATCATCGCCGCGTTGTCCGTGCAGAGCTCGAGCGGCACCAGCTTGAGCGGCAGCCCGCGCTCGGCGCAGAGCGCGCCGACCCGCTCGCGCAGAAGCGCGTTCGCGGCCACGCCGCCGCCGAGCGCGACCGCGGGCCACTCCCCCGTCTTCAGCGCGCGCTCGAGCTTGGCGACGAGCTGGCCGACCACGGCCGCCTGGTAGCTCGCCGCGAGGTCGGCCCTGCGCGCCTCGAGCTCCTCGTCGGAGAGCTCGCGCGTCGCGTAGAGCAGCGCCGTCTTCAGGCCGCTGAAGCTGAAGTCGAGCGAGCCGTCGCGGCTCATCGCGACCGGGAACCGGAACGCCTCCGGGTCGCCCTGCTCGGCGGCCCGCTGGATGGCAGGCCCGCCCGGGTAGCCCAGGCCGAGCAGCCGCGCCCCCTTGTCGAGCGCCTCGCCCGCGGCGTCGTCGAGCGTCTGCCCCAGCACCTCGAACGAGCCGTGCTCGCGCACGCCGGCGAGCAGCGTGTGGCCGCCGCTCGCGATCAGGCAGAGGAACGGCGGGTCAAGCGGCTCGGGCTCCAGGAAGTTCGCGGCGACGTGCCCATGCAGGTGGTCGACCCCGATCATCGGCAGGCGGCGGGCGCCGGCGAGCGCCTTCGCCGAGCTCACCCCGACGAGCAGCGCGCCGATCAGCCCCGGGCCGCGCGTGACCGCGACCGCGTCGATGTCGTCCCACCCGGTTCCCGCCTGCTCGAGCGCCGCGCGCACGACCGGGTTGATGAGCTGCACGTGGTGGCGCGAGGCGACCTCGGGGACGACCCCGCCGTAGCGCTCGTGCGCCTTGGCCTGCGAGGAGATCACGTTCGAGCGGATGCGCGCGCCGCTCACCACCGCCGCGCAGGTGTCGTCGCACGAGGTCTCGATGGCGAGCACGGTGCGCTCGGCCAGGCCGGCGCTCGCCATCAGCGCGGGACGGGGTCGAGCCACATGATCACGGCGTCCTCCCCGTTGTCCTGGTAGTAGCGCGGCCGGTGGCCCGCCGGGACGAAGCCGAAGCGCTCGTACAGCTCGATCGCGCCGGCGTTCGAGGCCCGCGCCTCCAGCGTGACGCGCGCGCCGGGGCCGACTTCGTCGAGCAGGCGGCGCAGGAGCGCGGAGCCGATGCCCCTGCGGCGGTGGTCGGGCGAGACCGCGATGTTCATCAGGTGCCAGACGTCGGCGTACCGCGAGCAGACCAGGTAGCCCACCAGGCCGCGCTCGTTGGTCGCGGCGAGGCAGATCCCGGTCGGCTTGCTGAGCTCGAGCACGAACATCGCGAGCGACCAGGGCGTCGGGAACGACCGCCGCTCGATCGACAGCACGGCGGGCAGGTCGCTGTAGACGAGGCGGCGGATCGTGACTCCCGGCCCGGCGGGGCCGGCCTCAGCCGTGTGCGCTGCGTCCACGATCTCGCTCACGCCATAGCTCCGCGTCGGGTCGTCTCAGGTAGGTCGGTTCGATGCTCTCGGGCGGACCCGCGCTCGCCGCCGTCGCGAGCCTGCATACCTGCCGCGCGCGCACGAGGTGGGCTGCGTCCGCTCGGTCGAGAACTCGCGCGCCCTCCGACTCGAGCACCTCTGAAAATCGTACCGCTCCGTCACCCGCCGCCAACGGCGGCGCACCGAGCCCGCGGACCGCCTCCGCGAGCCGCTCGGGCGGCGCGACCATCGGCGCCCAGAGCTCCTCCCCGGCCTCGTCGTAGAGGGCCGCGAACGCCTCGCCGCGGCGCGCGTCGAAGAGCGCGC
>PKER01000242.1 GCA_002919115.1 bacterium | reverse complement strand
ACCCGCCGCCGCGGCCGCGGCAGCCGACCCCGGCGAGCTCGACGACGCGATCATCGAGGTCGTCGCGAGCGCCGAGCCCGCCGTGGGCCGCACGCGCGCGGTCGAGATCCTGCGCGGCGGGCGCTCCAAGGTGATCCGCAAGTACGGCTACGACCAGCTTCCGCGCTACGGGGCGTTCGCGAACTGGCGGGCCGACGAGGTCCTGAGCCGCGTGGACGCCCTGCTCGAGTGCGGGCGGCTGCGGTCCACCGGGGGCCGGTTCCCGAAGCTCCAGCTCGCGAGGGAGGCCGCGTGAGCGGGCTGCGCGTCGCCGTGCTCGCCTCGGGCACGGGCACCAACCTGCAGGCGATCCTCGACACGGTCCACGGCCGCGACGGGATCGAGGTGGTCGCCGTGGGCTCCGACAAGCCGACGGCGCGGGCGCTTGCCCGGGCGCGCGACGCGGGCGTGGAGACCGCCGTCTTCCGCGCCGCCGACTACCCGGACCGCGCCGCGCGCGACGAGGCGATGGCCGACTGGCTGGCCGAGCGGGGGGTCGAGCTGGTCGTGCTCGCCGGCTACATGCAGCTGCTCACCCCGGGCTTCATCCGCCGGTTCCCCAACCGGATCATCAACGTCCACCCGGCGCTGCTGCCGTCGTTCCCCGGTCTCGACGCGATCGGCCAGGCGCTCGCCCACGGGGTGCGCGTGACCGGGGTCACCGTCCACTTCGTCGACGAGGGCGTCGACACCGGGCCGATCATCCTGCAGCGCGCCGTCCCGGTCCCGGACTCGCGCGACCGCGCCGAGCTCGAGGAGGCCATCCACGCCGTCGAGCACGAGCTGCTCCCCGAGGCGGTCAGGCTGATCGCCGCCGGGCGGGTGACCATCGACCCGGCCAACCCGCGTCTCGTGCTGATCGCGCCCGCCGCGAAATAGGCGCGCCGCCGTCGGCGGCGGAATAGACTCGGCTCTCGTGACCGAACGGATCGTCGACCAGCAGGTGACCGGTGAGGGCGGCGCGCCGCCCGCCGGCGGCCCCCTCGTCGTCCGCCGCGCGCTGATCTCCGTCTCCGACAAGACCGGCGTCGTCGATTTCGCGCGCGGCCTGCGCAACCTCGGCGTCGAGCTGCTCTCGACCGGCGGCACGGCCGCGGCGATCCGCGAGGCCGGCCTCGACGTCACCGACGTCTCCGAGTTCACCGGCGCGCCGGAGATCCTCGACGGGCGGGTCAAGACGCTGCACCCGCGGCTGCACGCCGCGCTGCTCGCCAAGCGCGACGACCCCTCGCACATGGCGACGCTCGAGGCGGAGGGCATCCAGCCGATCGACCTGGTCTGCGTGAACCTCTACCCGTTCCAGCGCGTCGTCGCCAAGCGCGACGTCACCGAGGCCGAGGCGATCGAGAACATCGACATCGGCGGACCCACGATGGTGCGCGCCGCCGCCAAGAACCACCGCTTCGTCGCGGTCGTCGTGCGGCCGGAGAGCTACGACGCCGTGCTCGCCGAGCTCGAGGCCAGCGGCGGGACGATCTCCGAGGAGACCCGCCACTGGCTCGCCAACGAGGCCTTCGCCGAGGTCGCCTACTACGACGCCGCGATCAGCCGCTGGTTCGCCCTGCGCTACGAGGCCTTCCCACAGGACTGGGTGTTCGCCTACGAGAAGTTCCTCGACCTCTCCTACGGCGAGAACCCCCACCAGAAGGCCGCCCTCTACACCGAGGTCGGGGCCCGCTCGCACGTGTTGTCGCGGATCTCGAAGCTGCACGGCAAGGCGCTCTCGTTCAACAACGTGCTCGACCTCGACTCGGCGACCAAGCTGCTTGCCGAGTTCGACGAGCCCGCCGCGGTGATCGTCAAGCACAACAACCCGTGCGGCGTGGCGATCGCCGACGATCTTGCCGAGGCCTACGAGCGAGCCCTGGCCTGCGACCCGGTATCCGCCTACGGCGGCGTGATCGCCCTCAACCGGCCGGTCACCAAGGCGCTCGCCGAGCGCCTCCACGAGAACTTCATTGAGGTGCTGGTCGCGCCCGAGTTCGAGGAGGGCGCGCTCGACGTGCTCACCCGCAAGGAGTCGATCCGCATCCTCCACAACACCGAGCAGCGCGAGCCCGAGCCGCGCGAGCGCGACATCAAGCGCGTGCGCGGCGGCCTGCTCATCCAGACGCCGGACCTGATCGAGGAGGACCGCGACTCGATGGAGGTCGTGACCAAGGAGCAGCCCACCGACGAGCAGTGGCGCGACCTGCTGTTCGCGTGGAAGGTCTGCAAGCACGTGCGCTCGAACGCGATCGTGTTCGCCAAGGACGGCGCGACCGTCGGCATCGGCGCCGGCCAGATGAGCCGCGTCGACTCCTCGCGGATCGCGGTGATGAAGGCTCGCGACGCCTTCGGGGAGCGCGCCGACGAGGTGCTGCGCGGCTCCGTGGTGGCCTCCGACGCGTTCTTCCCGTTCCCGGACGGCCCGCTGGCCGCCCTGGACGCGGGCGCCACGGCCGTGATCCAGCCCGGCGGCGCGAAGCGCGACGCCGAGGTGATCGCCGCCTGCGACGAGCGTGGCGCGGCGATGGTGTTCACGGGCCGCCGCCACTTCCGCCACTAGCCCGAACCGCGGCCGCGAGGGCGGCCCGACGCGCGAAGCCGCGTCTACGATTCGGGGTGCCCCCGTAGCGTAATTGGTAACGCGCTCGACTTTTAATCGATGCAGATGTGGGTTCGAGTCCCACCGGGGGCATGTCAGGCGCGTCCCGTCCCGGGGTCGCCACAATAGGGGCCCGTGCGCGTCTCCGCGAAAGCCGACTACGCCGTGCGCGCGGCCCTCGAGCTGGCCGCCGCGCCCCCCGAGCAGCCCGTGAAGGCCGAGCACATCGCCGTCGCCCAGGGCATCCCGCTGGCCTTCCTGGGCAACATCCTCGGCGAGCTGCGCACCGCCGGCATCGTGCAGAGCCGCCGCGGCGCGGAGGGCGGTCACTGGCTCGCCCGCAGCGCCGACGACGTCACCATCGCCGAGGTGATCCGCGCCGTCGACGGGCCGCTCGCCTCGGTCCGTGGCGAGGCCCCCAACGACCTCACCTACGAGGGCACCGCGGAGCCCTTGCGCGACGTCTGGGTCGCGCTGCGCGCGAACGTGCGCGCGGTGCTCGAGTCCGTCACCCTGGCTGACGTCGCCGCGAACCGACTGCCCGAGCCGGTTCGCTCGATCGCCGCCCACCCCGAGGCGAGCGCCCCTCGGTGAGCGGGTCGCGGCGCTCGGGCAGCAGCCCGGCGTCGCGCGCCTCGCGCAGCATCTGCCGCCAGGTGGAGATGCAGACGAGCGCGATGAAGCCCATGATCAGGGCCAAGAAGGCCCAGCCGACAACCTCGTAGAGCTCCATCGCGCTCGCCGCTTTCGTCCGGTGGCTATGCGGGCAGCAGCTCCTCCGTGCGCGGCCCGTTCTCGTCGAACACCTTCTTGCGCGCCGGGCGCACGTAGACGATCTGGTTCTCCGCGAGCTCGAGCTCCTCGGCCTGCTGGCGCGTGAGCTGCGCCCACAGCCGGTCGCCCTCGGCGGGCGAGAGCTCGACGCGCACCTCGAACCCGAGGTGCACGATGCGCTCGATCATCGCCTCGATGGCGCCCTGCTTCGGCACGTGGCCGATCTCCAGGTCGTGCGGGCGCACGAACTCGTACCCGAGCCGGTTGACCGGCCCGACGAAGCTCATCACGAACTCCGTCTTCGGGTGCTCGTACAGCTCGCGCGGCGCGCCGGCCTGCTCGATCCGGCCCTCGTTCATGACGACGATCTGCTCGGCGACGTCCATCGCCTCCTCCTGGTCGTGCGTGACGAAGATCGTCGTCACGTGAACCTCGTCGTGGAGGCGGCGCAGCCAGGCCCGCAGCTCCTCGCGGACCTTGGCGTCAAGCGCGCCGAACGGCTCGTCGAGCAGGAGCACCTTCGGCTCCACCGCGAGCGCCCGGGCCAGGGCCATGCGCTGCCGCTGGCCGCCCGAGAGCTGGCCCGGGTAGCGGTCGATGAAGCCCTCGAGGTGCACGAGCTCGAGGAGCTCGCGCACGCGCTTCTCGATCTCGGCCTTGGGCCGCTTGCGGATCTTGAGCCCGAACGCGACGTTGTCGCGGACGGTCATGTGCTTGAACGCGGCGTAGTGCTGGAAGCAGAAGCCCACGCCCCTGTCCTGGACCGGGACGCGCGTCACGTCCTGGCCGTTCATGACCACCGTGCCGGTGTCGGGCTGCTCAAGGCCCGCGATCACCCGCAGAAGCGTCGACTTGCCGCTGCCGCTCGGGCCCAGCAGAGCCGTGAGCGAGCCGTCGCGGACCTCCAGGTTCACATTGTCGAGGGCGACGAAGTCACCGAAGCGCTTCGTCACCGAGTTCACCACGATGCTCATCGAGTCTCCTCTCCCCGGCTGAGCCCGGTGCCGGGCGTATGACCGGTGTTGGTGATCGCCTGGTCCCGCTTGCGCCCCCCGCGCTCGATCAGGTTCATCGCGAACAGCGTCGCGAGGCCCAAGAGGGCGAGGAGCACGGCGGCCGCGTACGCGCCGGAGACGTTGAACGTCTCGTACTGCTTGCTGACGTAGAGCGGCAGCGTCTCGGTGACCCCCGAGATCTTCCCGGAGACCACCGCGACCGCGCCGAACTCGCCGAGCGCGCGCGCGGTGGACAGCACGACGCCGTACGTCACGCCCCACCTGATCGAGGGCAGGGTGATGCGCCAGAACGTCTGCCATCCGTTCGCGCCGAGGGTGCGCGCCGCCTGCTCCTGATCGTCGCCGATCTCCTGGAGCACCGGCACCACCTCGCGCACGACGAACGGCATCGAGACGAAGACCGTCGCGAAGATCATGCCGATCGGCGAGAACAGCACGCGGATGCCGTGATCGGCCAGCCACGGGCCGAACCAGCCGTCGCGCTGGTTGAACACCAGCATCAGGGCGAGGCCCACGACGACCGGCGAGATCGCGAACGGCAGGTCGATCAGGGAGTTGATCAGCGCCTTGCCGCGGAACTTGTGGCGCACGAGCACGATCGCGCAGACCACGCCGAAGATGGTGTTCAGCGGCACGGAGACCACCACCATGACCAGGGTGAGCCAGAAGGCGTGCATGCCCTCCGGGCTTGTGATGGTCTCCCACGCGTTGGCCGCCCCGTCCTCGAAGGCCTTGATGAAGACCGTGATGACCGGGATGACCAGGAGCAGGAGCAGGTAACCGATCCCGATCGTGCGCATCGTGAGGCGCGCACGGCGGGAACCCTGGACGACGTTGATGCGGCTGTCCGCGATTCCCCTAGCGGCCATGGCGCGTGCTCCAGCGGTTGATCATGTGGAAGCCGAACAGGATCGAGACCGAGATCGCGAGCAGCACCACGGAGACCGCCGTGGCCCCCGACATGTCGCCGCTCTCGATCCGCGAGTAGATGAAGAGCGCGGCCACCTGGGTCTTGCCGGGGATGTTCCCCGAGATCAGGGCGACCGCACCGAACTCGCCCACCGCGCGCGCGAAGGCGAGCGCGGAGCCGGCGAGGATGGCCGGCGCGAGGTTCGGCAGGATGATCCGCCGGACGATCGTGAAGGGGCGCGCGCCCAGCGACGCGGCCGCCTCCTCCATCTCCAGGTCGAGCTCCATCAGCGTGGGCTGGACCGCTCGGATCACGAACGGCAGCGTCACGAAGAGAAGCGCCAGGATCACGCCGGCGATCGTGAAGCTGATCCCCTCGATGCCCAAGACGCCGGTCTCTCCGTAGAGCGCCATGAGCACGAGGCCCGCCACGATCGTAGGAAGCGCAAAGGGGAGATCGATCAACGAGTTGAGAATCCCCTTCCCGGGGAAGTCGTCCCGCACCAGCACCCAGGCGAGCAGGGTGCCCATCACGGCGTTGATCACGACGACCGCCAGCGACGCCAGGATCGTCAGGATGATCGCGTCGACCGCCATCGGGTGGGAGACGGCGGTCCAGAAGCCGTCCCACCCGTCCTCGGTCGAGCGGACGGCGAGCGCCGCGATCGGGATCAGGACGAGGACCGAGAGGTACGTGATGACGAACCCTCGGGAAAGGGCAGCCCCTCCGAAGCGGGGCATGTGCACCCGCTTCGGAGGGGCCTCGATGTGCCCTACCGAGCTCACTCGGTCGGGCCTCCCAGTTCCTTCTGGATCTCGGCGATCTTGCCGGTGTCCGGGTCGAAGTACTCGGTCATGACCTTCTCCCAGCCGCCGAGGTCGTCGATGGTGAAGAGCTTCTTCGGCGTCGGGAACTTGTCCGAGAACTCCGCGAGGATCTCCTCCTTGACCGGCCGGAAGCCGTTCTCAGCCCAGATCCGCTGAGCCTCGTCCGACCAGAGGAACTCGAGGAAGGCCTTGCCGCCCTCCGGGTTCGGAGCGTCGACCGGCACGCCGCCCGGGGTCTCGATCAGGAGCGTCGAGTCGGGGACGATGTAGTCGACGTCGTTGCCCGCGTTCTGGGCCTGGATCGCCTCGTTCTCGTAGGAGAGGAGCACGTCGCCCTTCCCGCCGAGGAACTCGTTGAGCGCGTCACGCGCCGAGGACGGGTACGACGGCACCTTCTCGAGGAGCTTGCGGACCGCGTCGAGGCCGGCCTGCTCGTTGAACTTGCCGTCCTTGAGCGCGGCCTGCCCGAAGACCGCCATCACGTTCCAGCGGGCGCCGCCCGAGGTGAACGGGTTGGCGTTGATGATCTCCAGGTCGCTGTCGAGGACGTCCTCCCAGGACTTGATGTTCTCGGGGTTGCCCGGGCGCGTCACGATGACGACGACGGAGTTCTGGATGATCCCCCGGTACTCGTTGTCGCGGTAGTCCTCGGGGAGGATCCCCTTCTCGACGAGGATCTGGGTGTCCGGCTCGAGGGCCAGGTGCGCGAGATCGGTCGGGATGCCGGACTCGATCGCGCGGCGCGAGTCGCCGGAGCCCGCGAACGAGGTCGTGAACTTCGTCCCCTCGCCCTCGGGGGTCTTCTGGAACGCCGGGATCAGATGGTCCTCGTAGACCTCCTGCGGCGTCGAGTACGCGACGACGTTGATGGTGCCGCCGCCGCCACCGCCGTCACCGCTGTCCCCCCCATCGGAGCCGGAGGAGGTGCCGCCGCAAGCCGCCACGGCCGGTACAGCCAGCATGGCGAGCACGAGCGCCAACCGTCCCTTGAGCGATTTCATGCCCATTCGATCCTTTCTCGGGTTTCTCGATTGATTTAGTGGAGAATTGACCGGGCAGAGTAGCAGAGCTCGTGGCGACGTGTGACGCGGCCCCGCAGGCGCGGCGGGGTGGTGGCGCACGGGCCGGCGGGGCGCGCTAGAAACCCAGGTGGATGTCCCTACATCCGGCAGAGGCGCGCGGGTACCGGGAGCTGTTCGGCAGCGCCCGCGAGGCCGAGGGCCGCCTGCGCCGCTTGAGCGAGCGCCTGGGCGCGGGCGCAGCCGAGCCCGTCGCCAAGGCCGGCGCCGAC
>PKER01000121.1 GCA_002919115.1 bacterium | reverse complement strand
CGCCAGCGCACGTGCTCGTGCACGCGCGCGAGCGCCACCGCGGCGCTCTCCGGGAAGGCGTAGGTGGGAATGCCCCGCGCCGCGGGCGCCGGCCCGTGATCCTCGGGCGACATGAAGACCGCCTGCAGCGGGATCTCGCGCGGCAGGCCGGCGGCGGCGTCGCGCACGGCGGCGGCCACGTCCTCGGCGCGGGTCAGCAGGGGCCGCACGAAGATCACGATGAGCGCGTCGAGGCCCTCGCTCGCGGCCATGATCCGGATCGCCTCGCGGTACTGCTCGGCGGTGGCCGTGGCGATCATGTCGACCGGGTTCGCGACCGAGGCCTCGGCGGGCAGCAGCTTGCGCAGGCGCTTCGCCGTCTCCTCGTCGAGCGGCGGGACGGAGAGGCCCGCCGCCTCGCAGGCGTCGGCGCACATGATCGCGGGGCCGCCCGCGTTGGTGAGGATCCCGACCCGGTTGCCGGCCGGCAGCGGCTGGTTCGCGAGGAGCGCGGCCACGTCGAGGAGCTCGGCGAGCGTGTCGGTGCGGATCACGCCTGCCTGCCGGAAGAGCGCGTCGACGGTCACGTCCGAGGCGGCGAGCATCGCGCCGGTGTGCGAGCTGGTCGCCCGCGCCCCCGCCCGCGAGCGCCCGCTCTTCACCGCGACGATCGGCTTGCGGCGGCCCACCCGGCGGGCGACGCGCGCGAAGCGGCGCGGGTTGCTGAAGGACTCGATGTAGAGCAGCGCGACGTCCGTGTGCTCGTCCGAGTGCCAGTACTCGAGCAGGTCGTTGGCGGTGATGTCGGCGCGGTTGCCGAGCGAGGCGAAGGCCGAGATGCCCAGGCCGCGCTCGGCGGCGAACTCGATCAAGGCGAGGCCCATGGCGCCGCTCTGCGAGGCGAAGGCGACGTTGCCCGCGGGCGGCACCCTGGGCGCGAACGTCGCGTTGAAGGGCGCCTCGGAGGTGAGGCTCATCACGCCCAGGCAGTTCGGGCCGATCAGCCGCATCCCGGCCGCGCGGCAGACCTCGAGCAGCTCGCGCTGGCGCGCGCGGCCCTCCTCCCCGGTCTCGCCGAAGCCCGCCGAGATCACGATCAGGCCGCGGACCCCGTGCGCCGCGCACTCCCGCGCGACGTCGAGCACGCGGGGCCCGGGCACGGCGACCACCGCGAGCTCGACCGGGCCGGGGACGTCGGCGATCTGTGGGTAGGCGCGCAGGCCCTCGACCTCGTCGGCCTTCGGGTTCACCGGGTAGATCGGCCCCGGGAACCCGGAGGCCACGACGTTGTGGATGATCTCGCCGCCCACGGTGCCGCGGCGGCGGGAGGCGCCGATCACGGCGATGCTCGCCGGGGCGAGGAAGTGCCGCGCGGCGGCGGCCGCGGAGATCGCCTCGCGCTGCTGGAAGCGGGCCCGCGCCTCGTCGCTGAACTCGGTCGGCAGCTCGATGTGGATCGACCCCGGCGCCGATGAGATCTCGACCGGGAAGCCGCTCTCCCGGAAGACCTCGATCATGCGGTGGTTGTGGGGCATGACCTCCGCTTCTAGGGTCCCGACTCCGGCGGCGCGGGCCGCCTCGGCGAGGTGGGCGAGCAGGATCGTGCCGAGCCCCTGGCCCTGAAGCTCGTCGGCGACCGCGAACGCGACCTCGGCGCGGTCGGGCGCCGTGCGCGCATACATGCCGTGCGCGAGGACGCGGCCCTCGGCGCCGCGGGTCGCGATCAGCGCGAAGCGGTCGACGTAGTCGATTTCGCGCGCGAGCGCCTCGGCCTTGGTCGGCGAGATCGCGCCGGTGAAGAAGCGGAACACCCGGGCCTCCTCGGAGAGGCCCTCGAACAGCGCCTGGACCTCCGGAGCGTCCTCGGGGCGCGCCGGCCGCACGCGGACGGTCGAGCCGTCGCGGAGCATGACGTCCGCCTCGAGGTGTGCGGGGTACGCGGCTGGCACGGTGGGGCCTCCTCGCTGGCATTGTCCCCGCTTCCGGGCGTGATGGGATCGCCCCTGCGGCGTAGAAGGGGCATGACGAACACACGGATCATGAAGCGCACAGCGCTCACAGCGTCAGTGGTGGCGGCGGCCGCGGTCTCGCTCGGGATCCTGCTCCCGGGCGCCGCGAACACGGCGCCCGTCCAGGCTAAGGCCGGCGGCAAGGCCCTCTTCGGCAGGGCGTGGGTCGCGAAGGAGGTCGTGAAGGGCGGTGAGCGCAAGCCGCTCGCCGAGGGCACGCGGCTCGTCCTGCGCCTGCGTCACGGCCGGCAGAGCGACAAGGCCCGGTGGAGCGCAGGGTGCAACGACTTCGCCGCCAGGCTCGAGGTCGACGGCAAGCGCCTGCGGTTCCGGCAGGTCGTCCAGACCCTGATGGGCTGCGAGAGGAAGCTTGAGCGGCAGGACCGCTGGATCGCCCGCTTCCTCGACTCCGACCCGCGCTGGCAGCGCAAGGCGGGCAGGCTTACCCTGCGCAAGGGCGGCGACGCGATCACCTTCAAGCGGCGCGCCCGCGCGATCGAGGCGGTGCCGGTCATACACGAGAGCGTTCCGGTCTTCGTGCGTTAGCCGGTTGCAGAGGGCGCAGTCCGCCGGTCGATGCGCGAGGATGTCCGAGTGGCAGCGCAAGAGCCCGATCGGTCGAGCGGCGTCGTCGAGGCGATCTTCACCGCGCCCGAGGGCAAGGCGGAGATGCACCCGCACGAGAGGGTTGAGCTTCACGCCGGGAAGGGGATCCCCGGCGACCGGTACTACACCGGCACCGGCACGTACTGGAAGCCCGGCGACGAAGGACAGGAGCTCACCCTGATCGAGGCCGAGACGCTCGACGCGCTGCGCGAGGAGGGCATCGAGCTCGACCCCAGCGAGACGCGCCGCAACGTGCTCACGCGCGGGATCGACCTGAACGCCCTGGTCGGCCGCGAGTTCCGCATCGGCACCGCGCGCGCCGTCGGCCGGGAGCTCGCGGAGCCGTGCAGGCACCTCGAGCGGCTCACGGGCAAGCCCGTGATGCGCCCCCTCGTGCACCGCGGCGGCCTGCGCGCCGACCTGCTCACCTCGGGCGAGGTGGCCGTGGGCGAGCGGATCGTCGCCGAACCCCCCGTTCAGCCCTAGTTGCCGCTTTCCGGCAACGTGGGCTGAACGGGGCGCGCGGCGGGGCAGCTCGAACGCGCTATATACCCCTACCCGGTATTGGTAAGCTGCCGCGTCGATGAACCCTCGTCGTGCGGAGAACGCCGGTGGCTGAGGCGGCTCTCGTCCTCTACGTCGTCTACATGGCGCTCGCCTTCGGGCTGCGCTCGTACCTGATGTGGCGGGCGACGGGCTCCACCGGCTTCAAGGGGATCAGCGGCAGCCTGGGCTCGCCCGAGTGGCTTGCCGGCGTGCTCTTCGTGGTCGCGCTCGTCGTCGGCGTCGCAGCGCCCGTGCTGGCCCTGACCGGCACCGCCGAGCCGATCGAGGCGCTCGACGCCGCCGCGCTCAACTGGATCGGCGTGGCGCTCGCGGTCGGTGGGATCGCGCTCACGCTGTACGCACAGCTCGCGATGGGCGAGTCGTGGCGGATCGGCGTGGACCCGAGCGAGCGCACCGAGCTCGTCACCTCCGGCCCGTTCGCGTGGGTGCGCAACCCGATCTTCTCGGCGATGATCCCGACGGGGCTCGGCCTCGCGCTCATGGTCCCCAACCTCCCGGCGATCGCGGGCTTCGTCGCGCTCGTGCTCGCACTGGAGCTGCAGGTCCGTCTCGTCGAGGAGCCCTACTTGCTCGCCCAGCACGGCGAGACCTACCGCGAGTACGCGCGGCGCACCGGCCGGTTCGTGCCCGGTGTCGGCAGGTTGCGGAACCTCTAGGCCCGCGCCGTCAGGCGGCTCGCGACGCCGCGCGCGCGTAGCCGAGGTCTTCGGCGATCCGGTCGAGCCTGGGCGTCGCGTCGATGTGCTGGAGCGCCGCCTCCAGGTCGTACGCACGCGACTCGGGAAGGCCGAGGCCGGCGTTCGCCCGGAACTTGGCGCGGATCTCCTCCGGCCCGGCGGGCATCGACGGGCTCCCCGGCGGGGCGGCGAGGAAGCGGTCGAACTCCGGCCCGTCGTTGGTCACGAGACGAGCGCCGCCGCAGAACCGCGAGGCGCCGCGGCCCTCGTCGCCCAGGGGTTCGGCGTCGACACGCGCCGCGAGCTCGAGCACCTCGGGATCGGCGATCGCGGCCTCGGTGAACGCCGCGAGGCCGAGCGACCCGCGGACGATCCGATGGGCCGCGGTGTACGGGAGGCTGAACTTGGCGTCGTAGGGCGTCTTCGGACGGAGCTTCTCGGCCAACGGCTCGAGCACGAGCCGCGCGCCCTCGGGCGGGACCCGCACGGTGATGCGCCCGATGTCCGCGGCCCCGAGTCCGTGCTCGTCAGCGAGCTCGCCGGCCGCCCAGGTGCTCGCGTGGGCGAAGTGGCAGGCGGGATAGAGCTTGATCGCGAGACCCTCGAACTCCCAGCGCTCGCCGAGCCCCGCGACGATCGCCTGCGCCTCCTCGCCCGCCCGCTGGGCGTGTGAGGCGAGGAGCCCAAAGCGGCCCTCGATCACGCTCGCCGGCCCGGTCGCGCCGGCGGCGGCCAGTCGCGCCGCCTGGATCCCGGCCTGGGCGGCCCAGCCGGCGTGCAACGGCTTGGTCGCCGACCCATCGCTCAGATACTCGAAGAGCCCCGCGGCGAAGCTGCCGACGATGCCGAGGGCGTTGGCCGTCGTGACGCGGTCGGCTGCGAACAGCCGGGCCGCCGCCGCGGCGGCGCCGAACGCCCCGCAGACCGAGGTCGGGTGAAAGCCCCGCTCGTAGAGCTCGTCGGCTGCGGCAACCGCGATCCGCAGGGCGATCTCGCTGCCGAGGACGTACGCGGCGAGCATCTCCCGCCCCGAGGCGTCGGTGACCTCCGCGGCCGCGAGCGCGGCGGGCGCCACGACGACGCTCGAGTGGCAGATGCCGGCCTCGTGCGTGTCGTCGAAGTCGAGCGCGTGACAGCGCGTGCCGTTGGCGAGCGCCGCCTGCGCCGCGGGAACCTTCGGCCCCGCCCCGATCAGCGAGGCCTCCCCCCTACCGCCCTGTCTCCATGCGAGCTCGCTTGCCTGCGGCGCCGCATCCAGGCCGACGGCGGCGATGCCGCACCCGAGGACATCGGTGAAGTGGAGGGCCGCGCGCTCGCGCACTTGGGCGGGGATCGCCGCCGATTCGAACTCAGCGGCGAACCCGGCCAGCGTCTCGGCGATCGCGCCCACAGACGAAGCTAACTCCCCTCATCCGGTGACGTCAACGGCAGCCATGGCGACCGGCCGCTTATGCGCGGTTCACGAGCCCGTCTATTCGCTACGCACTTGCCGGAGCAAATCCTAAGTCGAGGCGCAGCGGGCGAGGAGCACACTCGCCAGGGCCTGACGGTCGCCAGGCCGGGCAGCCGCAGCCACTTCAGAGCACGAGGAGCTGCGCGATCCCGAAGTAGATCAGCAGGCCCGTCGCGTCCACGAACGTGGAGACGAGCGGCGCGCTCACGACGGCCGGATCGATCTTCAGGCGCGTGGAGAGCAGCGGCAGGAAGGCGCCGATCGCGGTCGCCCAGGTGCAGACCACGAGCAGGCTGATCGACACCGTCGCGGCGATCTCCACCGACCAGATCAACGCCACCGGCGCAAACCCCAAAAGCGCGAACAGCACGCCGATCAAAAGGCCCACCCGGGCCTCCTTGACCACGGACGGGCCGAGGTCCGAAAAGCGCACGTCACCCACCGCGATCGCGCGCGTCATGGTGGTCGCGGCCTGCGCGCCGCAGTTGCCGCCGGTACCGATCAGAAGCGGCACGAAGAGCGCGAGCGTGACGACCCGGTCGAGCGTGTCCTCGAACGCGCCCAACACAGCAACGGTGAGCACGGCCGCCGCCACTAAAAGCAGCAACCAGCCGATGCGCGAGCGCACGATCCGCCGCACGGAGACCGCGTGGTACGGGAGCCCCAGCGGCTCCGCCCCGCCCGCGCGCGCCAAATCCTCGGTTTCCTCATGCTCGAGGACCTCCATCGCGTCGTCCACCGTCACGATGCCGAGCAGGCGTCCCTCGTCGTCGACCACCGGGACCGCCACCAGATCGCGCTCCTGGATGAGCCGCGCCACGTCCTCCTGGTCGTCGCGAGCGCCGACGGCGGGATAGTCGGCGTCGACCACCTCCGCCACGGGAGCGTCGGGCGAGGCGAGGACCAAATCGGTAAGGCGCACGACGCCCTCGAGGCGGCGATCGGGGCCGCGCACGGGCAGGATGAGGAGCGTGTCCAGGCCGGCGCCGCGCTCGCGGATGCTCGCCAGGGCCTCCGCCGCCGTCACGTCCCGGCGAAGCTCGAGGTACTCGGGCGACATGATCCGCCCGGCGGACTCGGGCGGATAATCGAGCAAGAGGTTGGTGAGCTCCCGCTCGCGGCCGCTGAGCCCGCTGATCAGTCGGCGCGCGACGACCGCGGGCATCTCGTCGAAGAGCCGTACCCGGTCGTCCGGCTCCATCTCCTCGAGGAGGTCCTGGACCTCGGGACTGCGCAACGTCTCGACCAGCTCGCTCTGCTGCCACGGATCCATCGCGTCGAAGACGGCGGCCGCGGTGTCCTTGTCGAGCAAGCGGAACCTCGCGGCGCGCTCGACTCGGTCGAGGCGCTCAAGCTCCTCGGCCTGCTGGGCGGGCGAGACGCTCTCGGTCGGGGGCGAGCTCACGCCCGCATCATCGGGGCTCTCGCGGATGGACGGCGCAGCGACCAGGTTTAGGGGGCAGTGGCCGCGATGGCGGCCGCCCGAGATTGGGATCGCCGCACACCCGAGCGCCCTCGCCCGGCAACGCCCGTCCGTGCGGCCGCAGCCGCGCTCATCAGCGCGGCGCTGGCGGTCCTCGCGGCACAGCTCGCCTGGGACGTCGGCGACCTGGACCGTACAATCCTCTGAGCCACTAGTGATGAAAGCCAAGCGAGATCCGTCCGGAGCCGCGGCCCGCCCCACTGTCTTGTTCGCCTGTGTCCACAACGCGGGCCGGAGCCAGATGGCCGCCGGTCTCATGACTCACCTCGCTGGCGACCGGGTTGTGGTGCGTTCAGCGGGCTCTGATCCGGCTGACCAGATCAACCCGGCGGCGATTGAAGCGATGAGGGAAGTTGGCGTCGACATCTCGACCGAGACGCCAAAGCCGCTTGAGGCCGACGCCGTGCGCGAATCAGACGTCGTTGTGACGATGGGCTGCGGTGACGAGTGCCCCTTCTACCCAGGCAAACGCTACGTGGACTGGGAGCTTGAGGATCCGGCCGGCAAGGATCTCGAGACCGTGCGCCGGATCCGCGATGAGATCGAGGACCGGGTGCGCGCGTTGCTGAGTGAGCTCGGCGTCGATTACCCACGCTGAGTCGACCGGAGGCTTCGAGGGAGCCGTGATGGCCCCCCCAGCTACCGGATGTTGTCGTACAGCGAGAAGATTGGCAGGTACATCGAGATCACGATGAAGCCGACGCCGGCGCCCACGAA
>PKER01000301.1 GCA_002919115.1 bacterium | reverse complement strand
GGCGCCGCCCGGCCGCGGGACGGCCGGGATCAGGAGGGGTAGTTCGGGTTGTTGGAGTAGGGGATCTCGATGCTGATCGGGAACTGCGCGCCGGACAGCACGGTCAGCACGCCCAGGCGCAGGATCTCATCGAAGGTCCAGTAGAACTTCGACAGGGCGCCCGGAGCCTTCTCCAACGACAGCAGGCCCTCGCGGACGGCGATGAAGGGCTCCCACAGGGTGTTGAAGACGTTGTCCCAGAACGGATCCCGCCGGATCTTCAGCCAGTCGGCGATCTGGTCGCCGAGCGTGTAGCGGGTCAGCGAGCCCAGGATGGGCCGGGTGACGTACTTCAGCGGCCCGCCCGGCACCAGCGTGCCGATGTTGAGCAGCATGTCGGCCAGCTTGATGCCCTCGGGCGTGGGGCCCAGGATCGGGTCCAGCACCTGCCGGGCCTGGGACTCGGCCTGGTCCCAGGAGTTGGGGATGTACTCCTCCTTGATGCCGAGCATGTAGGCGCACAGCTGCCAGGAGTGGAGGAACGCCTCGGCCTCGTTGTCCGGGATCGGCACCTTCCAGGTCTTCAGCTGCCGCATGACGCTGGTGGGCAGGCTGTGCCAGGTGACCATCATGTCGGCCTGGCTGATCGGGATCTCTTCTTCGGCGACCTTGTTCCAGTAGGGGGACTTGGGCAGCAGGTGCCGTACGCCCGCGTGGGCCAGCCGGGTCTTGATGCAGGTCACGATCAGCTCGCCGTCCGGCTCGTAGGCGTTGGCGGTGCCGATGTCGTACCCCAGCTTGGCGGTCTTGGTGATGCGGTCCCGCAGGTTCGCGCCGCCCCAGGAGTAGTAGACCGCCCGCGCCTCCCGGGGGATGACGGTGCTCATCATCCCGCTGACGAAGCCGTAGGTGACACCGAGGTAGAGCCCGCGCTTTTCGTTGAAGTGGAAGGCGGTGGCCAGCTTGTTCTTGTCGGCCCACGGCGGCAGCTGCTTGGCCTTCTCAATGAAGTCCTTCAGGTCCTTGGGCAGCCCTGAGGGCAGCGGCTGGCCGTTCTTGAGCCATTTGCGCAGCTCCTTGTTGACCTTCTGCACATCGCCGCGCTGGATGATGTCGGCCACCAGCTGGTCGGCCTCTTCGTCCCACACCCCCCTCGGGTCGGCACCCGTCCCGGTGCCCAAGACCGAGCCTTCGGGAGACCACGTCCACACGGGCCGGGCCTGCGCGGGGGTGGCGATGCCGAGCGCGCCGGCCGCGCCCAGCGCGCCGCCCGCCGCCAGCACGTTGCGCCTGCTGGGTGTCTTCATGCCTGCGTTCCTCCTCGGGGCGAGAGCAACGTCTTGATACGGTGAAACGTGATCTGCTTCTGCGTATCATCGACGGTATGTCTAATAACAGCACACTGTGTCGGTGCTCACAAGACCCACCGCGTGAGGGATCCACCGGGCCCCCAGAAGCCCTTGGTTGGGGCAAAATCAGTCGTCTCAGGGGTGGGGTCGGGTCGTCTCAGGAGGAAATCGTGGAGCCTACGTTGTCCTTCCTCATGACGACCTCGGGGGACGAGTCGCTGATCGAGCGCGCCTACACCGATGCCGTCGAACAGAACGACGACATGGACGAGACCAGCGCGCGCATTCTCGACGCCGCCTACGAGCAGTTCTGCCGGATGGGCATCCAGCGGTCCACCATGGAGGACGTGGCCCGGCGGGCCGGGGTCTCGCGGATCACCGTCTACCGGCGTTTCGCCACCAAGGACGCGCTGGTCGAACAGGTGGTGCGCCGGGAGTTCCGCCGCTACTTCGACCAGTTCCTCATCGACATCCAGCAGGCCGAGACCGCCGCCGACCGGGTGGTGCTGGGCTTTGTCAGCTCGCTGCGCGCCATCCGGCGCAACCCGCTGATCGGCGGGCTGATCGAGACCGAGCCGGACCTGGTGGTGCCCTCCATGATCAGCGACGGCGGGCGGACGCTGGCCGTGGTGCGGCAGTTCGTCGCCGGCCAGCTGCGCCGCGAGCAGCAGGCCGGCAACGTCTCACCGGACCTGGACACCGACCTGGTGGCCGAGATGATGGTCCGCATCTCCGCCTCGTTCCTGGGCATCCCCAGCTTCATCGTCGACCTGGACGACGAAGAGCAGCTGGCCGACATCGCCCGGCGGTTCCTGGTGCCGATGCTGCAGCCGCCGGCCCCCCGCGAGAGCTGAGCGGAGGGCCGCAGGCTCAGAACACCGAGGGGACGACCGCCTCGATCAGGTGCGGCCCCGGCTCGCTGAGCGCCTTGCCGAACTGCGCCGCCAGCTCCTCGGCCGTGCGGGCGCGGCCGGCCGGCACGCCCATGCCCTGGGCCAGCGAGACGAAGTCCAGATCGGGGCGGGACAGGTCGAACATGCTGCGCGCCGCCTCGCCGGCGGAGTTGGGGTCGGCGCCGACGCGGGCCAGCTCCATGTTCAAAACGGCGTAGGAGCCGTTGTTGAAGATCACGGTGGTCACGTCCAGCCCCTCCCGGGCCTGCGTCCACAGGGCCGAGAGGGTGTACATCGCGCTTCCGTCGGCCTCCAGGCAGACCACCGGACGGGACGGGCAGGCGATCGCCGCGCCGGTCGCCAGCGGCATCCCCTGGCCGATCGCACCGCCGGTCAAGGTGAGCCAGTCGTGCGGGGGAGCCCCGGCGGTGGCGCCCGCCAGCCACAGCCCCGAGGTGTTGGACTCATCGGAGACGATGGCGTCCTCCGGCAGCAGCGCGCCGATCACGGCGGCGAGCGGCAGGGCGAGCCAGCCGCCGCTCCCCACGAGGCCCGCGATGCCGCTCGCGTGGCCCTCGAACAGCGCGCCCTCGGCGAGCTCCTGCACCGAGAACACGACGAGCAGGCTCGCCGTGATCCACACGTACGTGCGCGGGACGGACGGGAGCTTGCGGGCCGCCCCCGACCACGCCCGGCGCACCACCGAGACCGCGATCGCGGCGAGCGCGAGCGTCAGCACGGGGCCCGCGGCCAGCTCGAGGTACGCGTGGCCCTCGCGCGCGAGCGCGGCGCCGGCCTCCGGGCCGTGCGCCAGCGCGTAGCGCAGCTGATGGAGCGCCAGCGCGCCCAGCGCGATCAGGGCGACGAGGCGCGCGTCGGTTGCCTGCCGGGCCCTCATTTGGCCCCAACTCTAGGGCAGGCCCGCGCCGCTCAGGCGGCCGGGGCTACGGCTGGGCGGGCTGCTCCTGGGCCTCGTCGCTGTCCAGCGAGGGGGCGTCGACGGCCCCCTCGCTGAACACGAAGACGAACACGGCGACGATCGCGATGCCCAGGACGATGCCGAGGGCGATCCCGATCAGGCGGTCGCCGCGCGGCACGGCGGTGCGCTCAGACGCCGTCCAGCAGGCGCCAGTTCGCTTTGTAGGCCTCCTCTGCGGCGGCCACGATGCGGTCCCCGTCGCCGTCCTCGGCGAGCTCGGAGATCAGCTCGCGGACCTCGGCGGCATGCTCGACGTCGCGCGTCGAGTGGACCTTGAAGTAGGCGGTGCCGGCGCCGTCCTCGAAGCCGTAGCGCCCGAGCAGGCCCTCGCGCTTGGTCTTCGAGATCTCGGGCTGCGCCACCTCGACCGCGTAGAGGCGGGCGAGGGTCTCGAGCACGTCGCCGTCGCGGGTCCAGGCGGCCACGCACTCGGCGGTCTCGGGCGTGGGCTCGGCCGCGGTGTCGCCGCCGACGGCCTCGACGAACCCGTCCCAGAGGCGCACGTGGCCGCGCTCCTCAGCGGCGTGCGTGCGCAGATCGTCGCGCTCGGGGAAGGCCGCGGCGGCCGCGTCGGTCATCGTCGCGATGGCCTCGACGGCGTGGCGGTACTGGCCGGCGTAGCGCGCGAGCTCCTCGGTGGTCAGCTTGCCCTCGGACCAGCGCTGGTAGAAGGGGTGCTGCAGCACGTCGTGGCGCTGGCGCGCCTCCTCGATGCGCTCCCAGATCCTGTCGGTCAAGGTCACTCTTCCTCCTGTGGGGATTGGCCGAGCCGCCAGCATACCGCCGCCCCGCACACCCGCAACGCGATCGACCTTCCTCGCGCTCCTGACGAGGAAGGTCGATCGCGGCCCGGGCGTGGCTGCGCGATCGAGCCTCCGCGTCCCACGGGCCGGGAAGGCCGGGCGCCGGGGTAGGCTCACGGGCCGTGCGCCCCGAGCGCCCCGACATCGCCGCGCCCGAGTTCCCCGGGCGCATCCGCTGGCTGAACGCGCCCGAGCCGCCGGTCATGGCCGAGCTCACGGCCACCGGCCCCGTGCTCGTGCACTTCATCGACTTCGCCCAGCTCAACAGCGTGCGCGCCCTCCCCTACATCCTCGAGTGGCGCCGCCGCTACGAGCCGCACGGCCTGCGCGTGCTCGCCATCCACTCGCCGCGGTTCCGCTTCACGGGGCGGCGCGAGGCCCTCGACGCCGGCATCGCCGCGCTCGGCATCACCCACCCGGTCGCCGACGACTCGAAGTACCTGATCTGGCACGACTACGGCTGCCAGGGCTGGCCCTCGCTGTTTCTGTGGTCGCGGGGCGGCGCGCTCGCGTGGGCGCACTTCGGCGAGGGCGAGTACCGCGCGACCGAGGAGGCGATCCAGGAGGAGCTATTGAGCGACGACGTGACGCTCTCGCTCCCCGAGCCGATGGCGCCGCTGCGCCCCACCGACGCCCCGGGCGCGCTCGTCGCCCCACCGACGCAGGAGGTCTTCCCCGGCGGCTCGCCCGGCGAGCCGTGGACCCCCGCCCCCGGCGACGAGGCGATCGAGCTGGGCTACGAGGCGGGCGGCTGCTACGTGGTCGCCGAGGGCCAGGGTTGGCTGCGCGCCCAGCTCGACCGCTCGGAGCCCCGCGACGTGCCGATCACCGAGGCAGCCCTGCTCCCGATCGCAGAGCACCCGCGCCACGAGCGGCACAACCTACGCCTCACCGCGGGCGGCGACGTGCGCGTCTGGGCGATCAGCTTCGCGCCCGGGATCCCGTAGGGTCCGGGGTCCGCAGGGCGCCAGTCAGGCGTCAGCCGCGCGCTCGGCCCGGGCGGCGAGCTCGGTGCGGATCTCCTTGGGGAGCATGAAGCGCACGTCCTCCTCGACGGTGCGCAGCTCGGAGATGTCGTCCGCGCCCCGCGCGCGGAAGAACTCGACGAGCTCGGAGACGAGCTCCTCGGGGGCGCTCGCGCCGGAGGTGATGCCGACGGTCTCGACGCCCGCGAGCCACTCCTCCTGGACCTGCGACGCGTTGTCGATCAGGTGCGACTCCGCGCCGTGCTCGCGCGCGACCTCGACGAGCCGGTTGGAGTTCGAGGAGTTCTTCGAGCCGATCACCAGGACGAGCTCGCACTCGCGGGCGAGCTGCTTGACGGCGATCTGGCGGTTGGTGGTCGCGTAACAGATGTCGTCGGACTTCGGGCTGCGGATCCCGGGGAACCGCTCGCGCAGGCGGGCGATGATCCCGGCAGTCTCGTCGACCGAGAGCGTCGTCTGCGTGATGAAGGCGAGCGGGGTCCCCTCGGGGAAGTCGAGCGCCTCGACGTCCTCGACGGTCTCGACGAGCACGATCGAGTCGGGCGCCTCGCCCATCGTGCCCTCGACCTCCTCGTGGCCGGCGTGGCCGATGAGGATGATCGTGTAGCCCTGCTCGGCGAACTTGCGCGCCTCGACGTGCACCTTGGTCACGAGCGGGCAGGTCGCGTCGATCGTGCGCAGGCGCCGGGCCTCGGCGTTGCGGTGGACCGACGGCGCCACCCCGTGCGCCGAGAAGACGACGATCTCGCCCTCCGGGACCTCGGTCTCCTGGTCCACGAAGACCGCGCCGCGCTCGGCGAGCTGGGCGACGACGTGCTTGTTGTGGACGATCTCCTTGCGGACGTAGACGGGGGCCCCGTACATCTCGAGGGCCTTCTCGACCGTCTGCACCGCGCGGTCGACGCCCGCGCAGTAGCCGCGAGGAGCCGCGAGCCGGACGCGTCGCGGCGCGTGTAGCTGGGTGGCGCTCACCGGAACAAGAGTAGAGGCTTTTCGGACTACGGAAGCCGGGGGATCGCCAGGGCGGCCGCCTCCCCCACCGCCTCGAGGCTCTCGGCGCACACGTGCTCCAGGTTGTCCTCCGGCGTGTGCCACCACTCCCCGGGCACCTCGCCGGGGCCGTAGGTGAAGTCGATCAGGTCGACCGAGGGCACGCCCGCCTCGATGAACGGGATGTGGTCGTCGAGCACGCTGCCCGCCTCGCCCTCGAAGGGGGCGGGCGAGCCGCTGATCTCCTCGGCGGCTTCGGCGAACGCCAGGTACAGGTACGGATCGGAGTTCGCCTCGCGCGGGACCTGCAGGTCGCAGTCGCCGACCATGTCGAACAGCACCATCGCCTCGATCCGCTCGAGCGGCGGCGCGCCCTGCCGCCCTCCGGCCTGCGCGTAGCGCACGTACTGGCGGCTGCCGCGCATCCCGTCCTCGGTGAACGCGCGCTGCCCGCGCGCCTCCTCGGCGTCGAAGAGCACGAGGTGGACCGACCGTCCCGGGAGCGGCGCCTCGGCGGCGAGGTGCCGCGCGAGCTCGAGCACGACCGCGACGCCGCTCGCCCCGTCGTTGGCGCCGACGAAGCCGGGGATGCCGTCCTGCGTGTCGTGGTGGGCGCCGACGACGACCACGCCCGGCCCGGAACCCGGGATCTCGGCGACGACGTTGCGGTGGGGGCGCTGGATCCGGACGCGCCGGGCGCCGGCCTCGCGCAGGCTCCGGGCGATGAACTGCGCGGTGCGCTTGCTCGCCGCAGACCCCGCGGGCCGCGGGCCGATCCCCACCTGCGCCTCGAGGTCGGCGAACGCGCGCTGCGCGTCGAAGCGCCCGGCCCCGGGATCGGAGTCGGCCGATTCCCCTCCCGAGCCGCAGCCCGCGGCGAGCAGGGCCGCCGCGAGCGCGGCGAGCGCGCGTCCCTTGGCGTCGTTTCGATGTCGCTTCACCCGCATGCCGGGGCCACCTGGTTCGGCCGCTGAGCGCGCAGGCTAGCCCGGGCGGCCGCCGGACCGTTGTCTTGCGCGCGGCCAGCGGGTAGCTTGCGGTGATGGCCCAGGGACATATGGATCGCCTCAGCGCGCTGGACTACTCGTTCCTCACGAACGAATCCGACGCCGCGCACATGCACGTGGGAGCGATCCTGATCTTCGAGGGGCCGCCCCCGCGGTACCTCGACCTGATCGCCCACATCGAGTCGCGGCTGCACCTCGTCCCGCGCTTCCGCCAGAAGCTCGCCTTCCCGCCGGCCCAGACCGGCCGCGCGTTCTGGATCGACGACACCTCGTTCAACCTGCGCTACCACGTCCGCCACTCGGCGCTCCCGAGCCCCGGCTCCGAGGAGCAGCTTCGCAACATGGCGGCGCGCGTGTTCTCGCAGCGGCTCGACCGCACCAAGCCGCTCTGGGAGATCTGGCTCGTGGAGGGGCTCACCCGCGACCGCTTCGCGCTGGTCTCCAAGACCCACCACGCGCTCGTCGACGGCGTCTCGGGGGTCGACATCGCCACCGTGCTGCTCGACCTCGACCGCGAGCCCGCCGCCGT
>PKER01000299.1 GCA_002919115.1 bacterium | reverse complement strand
GCCAAGCCCGGCCTCGACGGCCACGACCGCGGCGCCAAGATCATCGCCCGCGCCCTGCGCGACGCGGGCATGGAGGTGATCTACACGGGCCTGCACCAGACGCCCGAGCAGATCGTCGCCACGGTGATCCAGGAGGACGCGGACGCGGTTGGCCTCTCGATCCTCTCCGGCGCCCACATGACGCTCGTGCCCAAGGTGCTCCGGCTGATGGAGGAGCAGGGCGTGGGCGACGTCGTCGTCACCGTCGGCGGCACGATCCCGGCCGACGACGCCGAGGAGCTCAAGCGCATGGGCGTCGCCGAGGTCTTCACCCCCGGCGCCCCGACCGACGAGATCGTCGAGTTCATCCGCGACGCGGTGGGCTCGCGAACGCCGGCCTAGCGAGCCGCGTTCCAGGGGCATCCGGGCGCGAGCGGGCCGCTGCGGCGGAACCGCGACATTTCTACCTACTCCGCGGTAGATTGACTAGTCAGTCAACCGGGTCGAAATCGCGGTACTATGCCGCGGCGCCCGCCCCCCGAACGCGGGTTCGCCACACCCAAGGAGGCTCCGACTTTGAAGATTTGCTGTCTTGTGAAGGAGGTCCCGGACGCGGCGGTCCAAAAGCGGATCGATCCCAACACGATGCGTCTGGACCGTTCCGGCGAGAAGAACCTCAACCCGTTCGACACGCACGCCCTCGAGGCCGCCATGCAGATCCGCGAGAGCGGCGTGGTGCAGGTCGACGAGATCGTGGCGGTCACGATGGGCCCCGAGAGCGCCGTGCGCGCCCTGCACAAGGCCGTCGCCCTCGGCGCCGACCGCTCGGTCCACCTGACCGACCCGGCCCTGGAGGGCTCGGACGTGAACGCCACGGGCTACGCCCTCGCCAAGGTGCTCGAGAGCGAGCAGCCCGACCTGGTCCTGCTCGGCCAGCAGTCGGACGACGGCGAGTGCTACACGATCGGCGCGGTGGTCGCCGACCACCTGCAGGTGCCCTCGCTCACGCAGGTCATCAAGATCGACGTTGCCGAGGGCAAGCTCACCTGCGAGCGCCAGGCCGAGTACGGCTACGACACCGTCGAGGTCGAGCTCCCCGCCGTGATCTCCGTGGGCGACGCGATCAATGAGCCTCGCTACCCGTCGCTCAAGGCGATCATGGGCGCGAAGAAGAAGCCGCTCGACACGAAGTCGGCCGCTGACGTCGGCATCGACACCAGCGAGGTCGGCATCGAGGGCTCGAAGACCCGCGTGCTCGCGATCAACCCGCCCCCCGCGAAGGAGCCGGGTGAGGTCTTCGAGGACGAGGACACGGACGAGACGGTCAACAAGATCGTCGCTTGGCTCGAGGAAAGGAAGCTGGTCTGATGGCCGGGATTCTGGTTTACGCCCTGCACGACGACGCGGGCAACTTCAACAAGAACTCGCTCGGCGCCCTCTCCGAGGCGGCCAAGCTGGCCGAGCAGATTGGCGGCGAGGCCGCGGCGGTGGTCGTCGGCGACGTCTCCGACGACGCGGCCGCCGGGCTCGGCGCCTACGGCGCGAAGCGGGTCTTCCGCGCGAAGTCGGCCCCCGAGGGCCTCGCGCAGCCCATCGTCGACGTGATGGCGAAGGTGATCAAGGACGAGGGCTTCAGCTACGCGCTCTTCGGCGGCGGCCTCTTGGGCTTCGAGATCGGCGCCGGCCTCACGGCGCGCCTGAACGCGGGCGTGACGATGGAGGTCACCGCGGTCAAGGTCCAGGACGGCAAGCTGGTCGCCGAGCGGCCCGTGCTCCAGGACTCGGCCGTGGTCGACGTCGGCTACGTGTCTGACCCGGGCATCATCATCGGCCGCCTGAACGCCTGGGTCCCGGAGGAGCGCGGCGGCACGGCCGAGGTCGTCGACATCGACGTCGAGCTCTCGCCGTGGTCCACGAAGGCGCGCATGGTCAAGCGCGGCGAGCAGCGCGGTGGCGACATCAACATCGAGGACGCCGACATCCTGGTCGGCGGCGGCCGCGGGCTCGGCGATGCGGAGTCCTTCAAGATCGCCGAGGACCTCGCCGAGGCGCTCGGCGGCGCCGTCGCCGCGACCCGCGCGGTGGTCGACGCCGGCTGGTACCCGTACGCGGCGCAGATCGGCCAGACCGGCAAGACGGTCGCGCCGAAGCTCTACCTCGCGCTGGGCATCTCGGGCGCCATCCAGCACAAGGTCGGCATGCAGAACTCCGAGAACATCGTCGCGATCAACAAGGACCCGAACGCGCCGATCTTCGAGTTCTGCGACCTCGGCGTCGTCGGCGACCTCCACAAGATCGCACCCAAGCTCACCGAGGCGATCAAGGCAAAGAAGGGGTAGTAGTGCGGCGCTGAGCGGCCGCCGGTCAAGGGCCCTGGGCAGCGAGGCCTGCGGCCGGCGGCCTGCGCCGCAGCTTCACCGGAAGGGACGAAGAGAGAGACATGGCACGACCGAGCGATTTCCCACCTCCGTTTGACCCGAACGATTACGTCGGGCCCCCGACCGATCCGCCCGAGGAGCGGCTCGAGGCGGGCATCGTGATCGTCGGCGGTGGGCCGGCCGGGCTCGCCTGCGCCAACCGGCTGATGCAGCACCTGGCGGACGAGCCCGAGCTCGCGGAGCAGCTCGGCGAGATCCCCGTCGCCGTGCTTGAGAAGGGCAAGGCGTGCGGGGCGCACAACGTCTCCGGGGCCAACATGCGCCCCTCCGCGATGCGGGAGCTCTTCCCCGACCTCGACGAGAGCGAGTGGCCCGTCTACCAGAAGGTGGAGAAGGACGCGGTCTACCTGCTCACGAAGCGGTTGGCGATCCCGCTCAAGCCGCCGCCCCCCAACTTCCGCAACCACGGCAACTACGTCACCTCGGTCTCCAAGCTGAGCCGCTGGCTCGCCGAGAAGGCCGAGGAGGCCGGCGCCTACATCCTCACCGAGACCGCCGCCGACAAGCTGCTGGTCGAGGACCGGATCGTCCGCGGCGTGCGCTCGGGCGACAAGGGCCGCGGCCGCGACGGCGAGGAGCTCTCGAACTTCGAGCCCGGCGCGGACCTGATCGCGAAGGCGACGGTGCTCGCCGAGGGCACGATCGGGCACCTCACGCAGTGCGCGATCAAGTACTTCGGCCTCGAGGGCGACCCGCCGCGCTGGGAGATCGGCGTGAAGGAGATCTGGGAGGTGCCGAAGCCGCTCGACCGGGTCATCCACACGATGAACTGGCCGCTGCGGATGCGCCCGAAGTACAACGAGTTCGGCGGCTCGTTCATCTACCCGATGGGCCCCGACAAGGTCTGCATCGGCATGGTCGTCGGCCTCGACACCACCGACGCCACGTTCTCCTGCCACGACGCCCTGCAGCAGCTCAAGACGCACCCGTTCATCCGCAAGATCCTCGAGGGCGGCAAGCGGGTCGGCTGGGGCGCGAAGACGATCCCGTCGGGCGGCTACTGGTCGATGCCGCGCAAGCTGTCGGTGCCCGGCATGGTCATGGCGGGCGACTGCGTCTCGATGGTCAACGTGCCGTACCTCAAGGGCATCCACTACGCGATGCACGCGGGGATCTACGCGGCCGACGCGATCGTCGACGCGCTCAAGAAGGACCCCGAGTCCGTCAACTTCTCGGCCTACGACGAGAAGGTCCGCAACTCGGTGATCGAGAAGGACCTCTACAAGGCCCGCAACGTCCGCCAGTACGGCGACAAGGGCTTCGTCGCCTTCGGCGCGATCGCCAACGCCTGGCTGCTCTCGGGCGGGGCGCTGCCGCCGGGGCACAAGCGCAACGAGCCGGACGCCGGCGTCGACGTGCACATCGGCAAGGCCGGCGAGAAGTACCCGAAGCCGGACGGCGAGTACATCTTCGACAAGCTCTCCTCGGTGTTCCTGTCGGGGAACGCGACGCGCGACGACGCGCCGAACCACGTGCGCATCCAGAGGCGCGTGCCGCGCGAGGTCGCGCAGGCGTGGGTCTCGATGTGCCCGGCGCAGGTCTACGAGATCCCCGAGGACCAGCTCGAGTCGAACTCGCCCGTGGTCGACGTGCACGTGACCGCGTCCAACTGCGTGCAGTGCGGCGCGATCACGGCCAAGGGCGGCCGCCTGACGCTGCCGGAGGGCGGCGACGGGCCGCTCTACCAGGAGACCTGAGCGTTACGGTCGGCCGTGTGGAGCACGAGGGCGCCCCGCACACCGACCGGGTTGAGCTGCGCGACGGGCGCGCCGTGCTCGTCGCGCCGCTCCACGTCTCCGACCGCGAGCGCTTCGTAGCGGGGCTGGGGAGGGCGAGCGCCGACTCGCTGTACCGGCGCTTCATGGCGCCGGTCAAGCGCCTCGAGGACCTCCAGCTCCGCTACCTGCTCGACGTCGACCAGCGCGATCACGTGGCCCTGCTCGCCGTCGCCGAGGACGACGGCCTGGCCGTGGGGATCGCGCGCTTCGTCCGCAACCCGGCGCGGCCGGACGTCGCGGAGGCGGCGATCCTGGTCGTCGACGACTGGCAGGGCGTCGGGCTCGGCAAGGCGCTCGGCCGCCTGCTCGCCGACCGCGCCCGCGCGCTCGGCATCGACCGCTTCGAGGCGTGGCTGCTCTCCGACAACCACGCGATGCTCGCCGTGCTCGACGCGCTGGGGCCGTTTCGCGAAGTCGACCGCGACGGCCCCACGGTGAGGGTCGAGGTCGACCTGCCCGAGCGCGGGATCGGCGAGCACATGACCGGGATCCTGCGCGCCGTGGCTGCGGGCGACTTCAAGCTCGCGCCCAAGCCGGGCGAGGCCGGCTAGCGCCGCTACACTCAGTCGCGATGAAGGCCGGTATCCACCCCGAGTACGTACTTGCGCACGTGCACTGCTCGTGCGGCAACGAGTTCTACACCCGCTCGACGAAGCCCGATCTGCACGTCGAGATCTGCTCGGAGTGCCATCCCTTCTACACGGGCAAGCAGAAGCTCGTCGACACCGGCGGCCGGGTTGAGCGCTTCCGCCGCCGCGCCCGCCGCGCCCGCCGCTAACGCGATCGCCGCAGCGAGCCGATTTCCGGGGTAGTGGCTCGCTCTTCCGAACCCGCAGGCGCGCAGGCTCCCTGCGTGGCCGACGTCCGCATGCCCGACCGCCTGCCGGTCGCGGGCCGCGACGCGCCGCTCGGCGGCCAGGCCGTCCTCGAGGGCGTGATGATGCGCGGGGTCTCGACCTGGGCGGTGGCGGTCCGCAGGCCGGACGGCGAGATCGAGGTGAGCTCCGAGCCGGTGGTGAGCTGGGCGAAGCGCCACCGCGCGCTGCGCTGGCCCGTGATCCGCGGCGTGGTCGCGCTCGCCGAGTCGCTCGCGATCGGCTTCCGCGCGATCGCGATCTCCGCGAACGCCCAGCTCGCCGACGACGAGGACGGCGAGCCTGAGGAGATCGGCGGGCTCACGTGGGGCCTGACCGTGCTCGGCTCGCTGCTGCTCGCGATCGGGCTGTTCTTCGTCGTCCCGGTCGGGGTGACCAGCCTCTTCAAGGACGCGCTCGGCTCGGCGTTCCTCTTCTGGCTCGTCGAGGGGGTCCTGCGCACCGCCATCTTCATCGGCTACATCGTCGCGATCAGCCGCCTGCCCGACCTGCGGCGGGTGTTCGAGTACCACGGCGCCGAGCACAAGACGATCTCCTGCTTCGAGGCGGGCGACGAGCTCACGCCCGAGCGCGCGGCGGCCTACTCGCGCTTCCACCCGCGCTGCGGGACGAGCTTCTTGCTCGTCGTCATGGTGCTCGCGATCTTCGTGTTCGCGCCGATCGGCCTGCCCGCGTGGTACTGGCTGGTGCTCTCGCGCGTGCTCGGCATCCCGCTGCTCGCGGGGCTCTCCTACGAGGTCATCAAGTGGGCCGGCCGCAACCGCCGGCGGGCCTGGGTGCGCGCCGTGATGTGGCCGGGGCTGATGCTGCAGAGCCTGACCACGCGCGAGCCGGACCGCGAGCAGCTCGCCGTGGCGATCGCTGCGCTCGAGGCGGTGCTCGCCGTCGAGACGCCCGGCGGCGACGCCGACGCCGAGCGCATCGAGATCGTCGCCTGACCGCGCGCTAGAGCTCGCAGCTCTCCTGCGGGTGCTTGCCGGGCCCTGGCGGCGCCCGGCGGCCCGGCCGCTTCCGTGCGAGGTGCGCTGCCACTAGCCTGAGCAGCGTGATCGAGCGCTTGGTCGAACAGATCGAAGCCCGCTTCGCGGAGCTCGAGCGGCAGATGTCGGATCCGGCGGTGATCGCCGACCAGCAGCGCTACGCCGAGGTCGGGCGCGAGTACCGCCAGCTCGAGCCCGCCCACGAGCTGGCGGCCAAGTGGCGCACGCTCAAGGACGACCTCGAGGGCGCGCGCGAGCTCCTGCGCGAGGACGGGGACGACCCCGAGCTGCGCGCGCTGGTCGCGGAGGCCCCCAAGCGCCTGGAGGAGCTCGAGGAGGCGATCCGCCTGGCGATGGTCGAGCGCGATCCCAACGACGATAAGAACGTGATCGTCGAGATCCGCGCGGGCGCCGGCGGCGACGAGGCCGCGATCTTCGCGGGCGATCTGTTCAAGATGCTCACGCGCTACGCCGCCGACCGCGGCTTCGCCACCGAGGTGCTCTCGCAGTCGCCCGCGGACGCCGGCGGCTTCAAGGAGGTCACGTTCTCGGTGAAGGGCGACGGCGCGTACTCGGTCTTCAAGTACGAGGGCGGCACGCACCGCGTCCAGCGCGTGCCCAAGACCGAGTCGCAGGGCCGCATCCACACCTCGACCGCGACGGTCGCCGTGCTGCCCGAGGCCGAGGAGGTCGAGGTCGAGATCGACCCCAACGACCTGCAGATCGACGTCTACCGGTCCTCGGGCCCGGGCGGGCAGTCGGTGAACACGACCGACTCGGCGGTGCGGATCACGCATCTGCCGACCGGGATCGTCGTGACGTGCCAGGACGAGAAGTCGCAGCACAAGAACAAGGCGAAGGCGCTGAAGGTGCTGCGGAGCCGGCTGCTGGACCGGAAGCTGGCGGAGCAGGAGGCGGAGCGGGCGCGCGAGCGCAAGCTCCAGGTGGGAACGGGGGACCGGTCGGCGAAGATCCGGACGTACAACTTCCCGCAGGGGCGGGTGACGGATCATCGGATCGGGCTGACGCTCTACCGGCTCCAGGAGATCCTGGACGGCGACCTGGACGAGCTGATCACGGCGCTGAAGCTGGCCCGGGAGGCCGAGCGTCTGGAGTCCGCGAACGTTGCGTAAGTCGGGAGGCGTGGCGGAGACTCCTCTGGTCCTGGCGCGGCGGGCGGCGGCTTATCTGGAGGGCAAGGGGATCGAGGGGGCGCGGCTGGATGCCGAGCTGCTGCTGGCGCACGTGCTGGGGGTGAGCCGCCTCGAGCTGTATCTGCAGCACGATCGTCCGCTCTCGCCCGCGGAGGTGGAGGCGTACCGGGAGGTGGTGCGGCGGCGAGCCAGGCGCGAGCCGCTGCAGTACATTGTGGGCTCGGTGCGGTTCCGAGAGCTGGAGCTCAAGGTCGATCCCCGGGTCCTGATCCCGCGGCCGGAGACGGAGGTGCTGGTGGAGGAGGTCCTGAA
>PKER01000034.1 GCA_002919115.1 bacterium | reverse complement strand
GCCTATGGCAGCGCCGCCGACTTGCCCGACGCGATCGCTCCGCTGAGACCGATGAGCGCTGGGCCCGGCGCCGTCAAGGCGCCGTCCTCAGCCCTGCTCGCTGGGCTCCTCGCCCCCCTCCTCGGCGGGGGGAGCGTCGGAGAAGACTTCCTCGGAGAGGCCCAGGTCGGGGACGTCGGCGCCGCCGGAGACCGCCTCCTGCTCGCGCTGCGCCTGCTCCTGGGCGGCCTGCTCCGCGGCGAGGGTCTGCTTGAGCTCGTCGGGGATCAGGTCACGCAGCGGCAGGTTCTGGCTCTCCGCGCGCTTGATCGAGAGCGAGATGCGGCGCCGCTCCTCGTCAATCTCGAGGATGCGGACCCACTTCATGTCGCCCGGCTGGACGACCTCGCTCGGCGTCTCGACGTGGTGCTCGGCGAGCTCGGAGATGTGGACCAGGCCCTCGATGCCCGGGATGATCTCGACGAAGGCGCCGAAGGCGACGACCTTGGTGACCTTGCCCTCGAGCACGTCGCCCACGCGGTACTCGTTAAGCACCTTCTGCCACGGGTCCTCCTGCGTCTGCTTGAGGCCGAGCGAGATGCGCTGGCGCTCGCGGTCGATGTCGAGCACCTTGACCCGCACGGTCTCCCCGATCTGAAGGACCTCGGACGGGTGGTTGACGTGGCTCCAGGAGAGCTCGGAGATGTGGATCAGGCCGTCGATGCCGTCGAGGTCGACGAAGGCGCCGAAGTCGACGATGTTCGAGATCTTGCCCTCGACGATCATGCCCGGCTGCAGGCGGCCGAGGATCTGCTCGCGGACCTCCTTGCGCTCCTCCTCGAGCACCGCGCGCCGCGAGAGCACGACGTTGTTGCGGCTGCGGTTGAGCTCGATGACCTTGCACTCGAGGGTCTGGTTGCGGAACTCCTCGAGGTTGTGCACGCGGCGGATGTCCACCAGCGACGCCGGCAGGAAGCCGCGCACGCCGAGGTCGAGGATGAGGCCGCCCTTGACGACCTCGATGACCGTGCCCTCCACGGGCTCGCCGGTCTCCGCGGCCGCCTCGATCTTGCGCCAGGCCTTCTCGAAGCGGGCGCGCTTCTTGGAGAGGACGAGACGCCCCTCCTGGTCCTCCTTGGTGAGCACGAGCGCGTCGACGCGCTCGCCGAGCTCGACCTCCTCGGCGGGGTTGACCGAGCGCCGAATCGAGAGCTCGTTCGCCGGGATGACTCCCTCGGACTTGTAGCCGATGTCGACGAGGACCTCGTCCTTGTCGATGCGGACGACCTCGCCGCTGACCACATCGCCCTCCTCGAAGGGCTTGATGGTGGCGGCGTAGTTGGGAACCATCCTGCCGTCGACCTCGATCATGAGGTCGCCGCTACCGGCGGGATTGGCTTCGGATTCGGACTCGATCAGGGTTTCGGTTGCAGACACGAAGGCCAATGATGGCAGATGCGATTTGGAAGTCGCAGCCCGCCTTCCTCAGTAGAGGAACATGGGCTTGCCGTCGACCTCGTTGACCCGCGGCCGGTAGCCCTCCTTGTCGTAGAAGGAGTCCACGTCGACCCGCTTCTCGCCCTGCGCCGGGGTGTCCGCGGACACCGTCGTGTAGCGGCCCTCGCGCAGCGCGACCATGAGGCCGGACTTGCCCGCGAGGATCTGGTCGACGGCGATGTTGCCGAAGGTGGTGCCGACCATCCGGTCGAGCGAGTCGGGCGCGCCGGCGCGCATCATGTAGCCGAGGTTCTGCGAGAGCGTGTCGATGCCGGTGAGCTCCTTGAGCTTCGCGGCGACGACCATGCCGATGCCGCCGAGCTTGCGGTGGCCGTAGGCGTCCTCCTCGCCGCTCAGCATCATCTCGCCGCCCTGCTCCTTGGCGCCCTCGGAGACCACGACCATCGCGTAGTTCGAGGGGTTGCGCCTGCGGTCCTCGACGACCAGCTCGGCGACGCGCTCGATGTCGAACGGCACCTCGCTGATCAGCGCGCGGTCGGCGTCGGCGAGGTAGGCGGAGATGAGCGCGGTCTCGCCCGAGTAGCGGCCGAAGAGCTCAACCACCGCGATGCGCTCGTGCGAGCCGGTGGGGGTGCGGAGCTGGTGGATCGCCTCGACGGAGCGGGTGACCGCCGTCGAGAAGCCGATGCAGTAGTCCGTGCCATACACGTCGTTGTCCATCGTCTTCGGCACGGCCACGACCGGGACGCCCTCCTGGTGCATCCGCACGCCGTAGGAGAGGGTGTCGTCGCCGCCGATCGGGATCAGGGTGTCGATCCCGAGGCGCTCGAGGACCTTGAGCACGTGCGGCGTGCAGTCAGCGGTGCCCGTCTTCGGGTCGTACTCGTACTTGCCCTCGAGGAACTCGGGCATCATCGCCGGCTTCACGCGGCCCGGGTTGGTGCGCGAGGTGTGCAGGTGCGTGCCGCCGTACCGGTCGATCGTGCGCACGCTGGTGCGCGTCAGCGGGCGGAAGCACTCGGAGTTCTCCTCGTCGGAGCGATCGAGGTCGAAGTTCAGCAGGCCTCCCCAGCCGCGCGTTATGCCGATGACCTCATGGCCGGCTTCCTCTGCGCGGTTGACGATGGCCTTGATGCAGGGGTTGAGCCCAGGGACGTCACCCCCGCCGGTCAGTACTCCGATCCTCATCTACACCTCCACTTCGGCGTGAGCGCCTTTCGCTCACTTTCGCCTTCTCCTCGCCGTGCTTTATACCGAAGAACGAACCAAGTCGTCGTCTCGGTCACGGTAGCGGCCTGCGCTCCGTCTTCCCTGGTGAACACCCGACAAGAGCGGAGGCGCAGATGCTCAACCGAGTCCTCTACACCCACGTACCGGTCAGCGACCAGGACGAGGCCCTCGCCTATTACACCGAGGTCCTCGGCCTCGAGAAGCGCGTCGACAACCCCGTCCCGGAGGGGCCGCGGTTCCTCACCGTCGGCGTCCGCGGCCAGGACCTCTCCCTCGTCCTGTGGCCCGGCGAGCCCGCCGTCGCCGAGCCCGCCTTCGGGCGCGCCCCGGCGATCTACACGCTCGAGACCGACGACTGCGAGCGCGCGTACGCCGAGCTCTCCGCGCGGGGCGTGCGGTTCGTGACCGGCGTGCTCGAGTTCCCGTGGGGGCGGGTCGCGGTCTTCGAGGACCCCGACGGCAACCGCCTGCAGATCCGCGAGGGCCGCTAGCCGCCCGTCCCCGGCGCCCCGCGGAGCGCGCCGCGGGGCGCCCCCGTCGGAGTCGCGCGCGCAAGCTGCCAGAATCGAGCGCCGTGCCCAAGCGAGCGACGAAGAGAGGCGCGGAGCGCACGCCGATCGGCGGCTCCTACGACGTGATCATCTGCGGGGCGAGCTTCGCCGGGCTCACCGTGGCCCGCCAGCTCGCGGGCAGCGGTGCCCGGACGCTCCTGCTCGACCGCTACGAGATCGGCGAGCGCCAGACCTCGGCGTGCGGGATCCCGACGAGTTGGCTGCGCGCGATGGGCCTCGAGGCCTCGGCGCGCCAGGAGTTCCACACGCTCGTCATCCACACGCCGCACGGGACCTCGCGCTACAAGCTGCCGTGGTCGTTCACCACGTTCGACTACCGCGAGCTCTGCGACCTTCTGTTCGCCGACTGCGACTGCGAGTTCGAGACCGCGGCGGTGAGCGGCCAGCGCCCCGGCGAGGGCGACGAGATCGCGGTCGAGACCGACCGCGGCACGGTCTCTGCGCCCCTCGTCGTCGACGCCCTCGGCTGGAAGCGGGTGCTCGCCGGCAACGCCTACCAGCCGCCCGACGCGCCGCTCTCGCGGGGGCTCGAGGTGCACCCGCCCGGCAGCGGGCAGGACATGGAGATCTGGATCGACCGCCGCTACGTGCCCGCGGGCTACGGCTGGTCGTTCCCGGCGCGCGACGAGGTCCGCGTGGGCGTCGGCTCGTTCGACCCCCGCTTCCACGTCAAGCGGACCACGGTGCTGCTCGCGGAGGACCTGGGGCGCGACGCCGTCCGCTACCAGGGCAACTGGATCCCGCACAAGCTGCGCCGCGCGACCGAGGGCAACGTCTTCTTCGTGGGCGACTCCGCGGGCCACTGCCTGCCGCTCACGGCCGAGGGCATCCGCACCGCCTTCTACTTCGCGATCGCGCTCGGCGAGGAGCTGCGCGCGGTCGTCGAGGGCCGCAAGGACCGCGCCGCCGCGCTGCGCGACTACGCCGCGTTCAGCGACGCGCACGAGTGGAAGTACCGCTGGATGCTGCGCGCCCAGCGAGCCGTCCCCCGCCTGCCCGCCCGCGCCCAGCGGGCGCTGATCGCGACCGTCGGCGTGGACGCGTTCGTGCGCTGGTCGTTCGGCCACTACCTGAAGATCGCCCCGCCCGAGTACGCGGAGCGCTACGTGCGCATCCCGAGCCGCGCCAAGGCGCCCGCGGCGAGCGCCGCCTGACCGAGCCCCGCGCCTCCGGGGGCCCGCCGGCGCGCCGCGCGCGGCGGCTTAATCCACGCTTGCTTCATAAGCCTGTCGGCTGATAGTCATTTGCGCATGCTTGGAGGAGAGTCCGTGCGGCGCGCCGCGCTCCGCACACAACGTCGTTCGTGGTCCCTCTTCGCCGCGCTGCTCGCCGTGGGCGCGCTGCTCGCCTGGGCCCCGCCCCCGCCGGCCCAGGCGGCGCCGCTGCAGGTCCGCGGCGACTCGGACCAGGTGCACGAGCTCGTCGAGTCGGTGACCTCGAACTTCCCGAACTACGACAGCGCGACCGAGAACATCGAGTTCCTCAGGGACCGCGACCCGACCAAGAAGTGGTACGCGCGGAACAGCGGGCAGCCCACGCCCGCGAACCCGGTGTGGGCGATCTACACGCTGTCCGAGCCCGCCAAGGTGACGGCCTACTCGCTCACCTCGGCCAACGACGCCCCGGAGCGCGACCCCAAGGACTGGACGATCCTCGGCAGCAACGACCCGGCGGCCGCCGCGGACGCGAACCACGCCTCCTGGGTCCAGCTCGACGCGCGCCGCGACGAGCGCTTCCAGGCGCGCTTCCAGCGCAACATCTACGCGATCCAGAACCCGGGCACCTACCGCTACTACCAGCTCCGGGTCACCGCGAACCTCGCGAACAGCACGGCGTCGAACAACACGCGGTTCCAGGTCGCCGACTGGACGCTGCGCAGCGACGCGCCCGGCTACGGCTCGGCCCTGATCACGTCCGAAACTGAGTGGTCGTACCTCGACGACGGGACGGTCGACCCCTCCCCCGGCCCCGACCGCACGGCCTGGACGCAGGTCGGCGCCTCGCTGCCGAGCACCTGGAAGACCGGCCTGGGCCCGTTCGGCGCCAAGAACGGGGGCACGGACCTGGGCGCGGGCTTCCCGGTCACGACGCTGCTGAAGCACTACCTGGACGGCGCCTCCGCGCCGGTCGTCCCGGCCTACTTCTTCCGGACCACCTTCGAGCTCGACCAGGCCGCGCTCGACTCGATCAAGGGCCTCTACGGGTCGCTGGTCCACGACGACGCCGTGGCGATCTACATCAACGGCGTCGAGGTCTACGCCGACTACGAGGGCTCGACGGTCACGCAGAACCTGCAGTACGCGGGCGGGACGCTCACCGACCCGCGGACCAAGGCCTTCGTGATCCCGGCGGACGCCCTGCGCGTCGGCGAGAACGTGGTCGCGGTCGAGCTCCACAACGTCAACGACACGAGCTCGGACATCTACCTCGCGCTGCCGACCCTGGCGGCGATGAGCGAGCGGGTGCCGGCGCCGTACACGAGCGCGCAGCTCAACCGCCACTACGCCTCGGACGACATGCCTCCCGGGGACAACGGGGGCGATTTCTTCGTCGACCTGCTCGACGGCTTCGCCGACCTCCTCACCTACCACCCGCACATCCTCGCCGCCAACTTCGACCTGCCGATCAGCGAGCCGCTGGTCGCCGCCAACGACAAGGTCGCCGTCGCCATCAACAACGGCGCCGTCGGCCACTCGGCCAAGATCGCGCAGGCGATCGCGGACGCCGACGGCCAGGCGTACGCGACCATGGCCGACGGCTTCGGCACCGTGCTCGGGCCGCTGTACGCGCAGGCCCTGAACCAGGGCATGCTCCCCAAGACCAGGGCGCTCCTCGGCACGCTGATCGAGCGCGGCCGCGACCACGAGCCGGCCAAGGCCGCGTACGCGTACAAGCGCCCGTACAACCGCCTCGGCTTTGCCACGGGCTCGCAGTGCGCGACGTTCACGGGTGCCGGGCGGATCGAGCGCAACTACACCGGCAGCTACTCCGGGCTGTGCACGAACGGCTCGTTCCCGAGCGGCCACGCGAACCACGGGTACGCGCAGGGCACCGTGCTCGCGACGCTGATCCCGGAGCTCGCCCCGCAGATCCTCCACCGGACCTCGGAGTACGGGAACAACCGGATCGTCCTCGGCTTCCACTACCCGCTCGACGTCATGGGCGGCCGCATCGCGGGCCAGTCCACCGCGGCGCAGCGCTGGGCCGACCCCGAGTTCCGCGAGCTGATCGAGGAGGCGAGCGAGGAGCTCCACGACATCCTCGGCGAGGCCTGTGAGGACGCGGGCTACAGCCGCGACCTCGAGGAGTGCGCGGAGGCGGGCGACATCGTCTCCGACGAGGAGGCGCTCGAGATCTACACCGAGCGGCTCACGTACTCGACCTACACGCTCGCCGACGGCAGCCGGCACGAGGGATTCCCGCCCGTCTACCAAGTCTACCTGGACACGCCGGCGGAGATCCCCGCCGAGGCGGCGGACCTCCTGCGCTCGGCGTTCCCGGACCTCACGGACGAGCAGCGCGAGCTCGTGTTGAAGGCGACGGCGGCCCCGGGCGGCTACGCGCTCGACAAGACCAAGGACGGCAAGCCGAGCTGGCAGCGGATCAACCTGCTGGCGGCGATGATCGCCGACGTCGAGATCGACCAGCACGGCAACACGATCGTCAACGGCCGCAACATGGGCGGCGGCACGCCCGTCGAGGCCACGCTGACCGCCGCTACGCGGGCCACGACCTACAACGTCCCGGCCAAGGTGAGCGTCCAGGTGAGCGCTCCGGGCATCGTGCCCGAGGGGATCGTGCGCGTGAGCGGGGGCGCCACGGAGCTCGCGGCGGCCGAGCTCGCGGACGGCGCGGCCGAGCTCGAGCTGCCCCGGGCGCTGCCCGCCGGCAAGCACACGCTCACCGTCACCTTCGAGCCCAGCTCGGTGGGCGTGACGGCGCCGCCGCCGCAGGAGCTCGAGCTCCGGGTGAAGAAGGCCAAGGCGGCGCTCGCCGGGGTGGCGATCAAGAAGGGCAAGCGCCGCAAGAACCGCATCGCCAAGGGCGCCAAGGCTGCGGTGCAGGTGGTCCTGCGCGGCGTGGGCGCCGCCGCCCCGACGGGCAAGGTCCAGGTCAAGGTCGGCAAGGCGAAGCTCGGCTCGGCGCGGGTGCGCGAGCGCGGCAAGCGCTACGTGGCCCTGGTCAGGTTCAAGGCGCGCAAGGCGGGGCGGATCGTGATCGCCTACTCGGGCTCGCCCAACCTGCGCAAGGCGACCTACAGGACCGCGATCGCGGTGCGCTGATCGCGGGCGCGGCGCGGCCCCGGCCGC
>PKER01000192.1 GCA_002919115.1 bacterium | reverse complement strand
ACGTGCTCGGTGAGCGGCTGGGCGCCACCGGCGCCGGTCGCACCGACGGGGGTGATGGGCGACTCCTCGTCGTCTCCGCCGCAGCTGCGGATCAGCAGGATGAACAGGATGATGATCCCGACGAGGATGGCGAGCGCCACGAGGCGCCGACGCATGTAGATGTCCATCTCCATCGGCGCCCCACGGTAACAGAGCCGGTTTCGGCCACCGGCGTCCGCCGCCCGCGTGAAACCGGGGTTTCGCCGGGGCCGCGCCCGGGACGCGCCCCCTCAAACGAAAAGAGACCCCGTCCGGGGTCTCGATCCAGCTGCGGGGCAAGGACTCGAACCTTGAATTCCAGGGCCAGAACCTGGCGAGTTGCCAATTACTCCACCCCGCAAGATTCGGCCTCAACGATAGCGACTGCGCGCGCGTTTTTTCTACTCGGCCAGCTCGAACAGATCGGCGCCCGGGTCGGCCAGCGCATCACGGCGCTCCGACACGTCCGCACCGCCCTCGATGAGCCCGCGCGCGGGCACGAGATCCTCCGACCGCCCGCACGAAAGCGCCCCCACGACGCGCCCCGAGCGCAGGTAGAAGGCCGCGAACGCGCCGTCCTCGAAGGACCCGCGCACGACGACCTCGTCGTGCTCCGGCGCGTAGCCCACGAACTCGAGCGACGCCCAGTCCGCCAGGTCGCTGAAGAAGTACGGGATCACGTCGAAGGGCCCCTCCTCCTGCCCGAGCATCGCCTGCCCGGCGTAGCGGCCCTGCTGGAGCGCGGCGTCCCAGTGCTCCACCCGCAGGCGCCCGTAGCGCGCGCTCGCGTACGAGCAGCAGTCGCCAGCGGCGTAGATCCCGGGCGCCGAGGTCTCCAGGCGCTCGTTGCAGACGATTCCGTCCGCGACCTCGAGCCCCGCGCGCTGCGCCAGCATCACGTCGGGCCGCACGCCGGCGCCGATCACGACGACGTCGCCGGGGATCTGCTCACCTCGGTCGGTGACCACCGCCGAGACGCGCCCCTCCCCGCGGAACTCAGCGAGCGACGAGCCCGGCACGAAGCGCACGCCGTGCGCCTCGAGCACGCCCTGGAAGTACCGGCCCACCTCCGGGCCGAAGACGCGCTCGAGCGCCACCTCCTCCTGCATGACGACCGTGCACGACTTGCCCTCCGCGGTGAGCGAAGCCGCCACCTCGCAGCCGATGTAGCCGCCGCCGATCAGGACCACGCGCTCGGCGTCGGCGACGTCGGCGCGGATCGCGTCCGCGTTCCCGAACGCCCGCAGGTAGTGGATGCCGTCGAGCTGGGCGCCCTCGGCGCGCAGCAGGTTGACCATCGCGCCCGTGGCGATGAGCGCCTTGCCGAAGCGCACCTCCTCCCCGCCTTGGACCTTCGCGACGCGCTCCTTGGGGTCGAGCGCCATCACGCTCTTGCCGGTGACGAGCTCGACGTCGTTCTCCGCGTACCACTCGCGCGGGTGCACGTACGCGTCCGCGCGCTCGCTCGTCCCGCGCAGGTACTCCTTGGAGAGCGGCGGCCGCTCGTACGGCGGGTCCTGCTCGCGGCCCACCAGCAGAATCGATCCCTCCGCGCCCCGGCGCCGCAGCTCCGCGGCGCAATAGGCGGAGGCCATCCCGCCCCCGATGAGCAGGAAGTTGACCTCCCTCGACGCCATCAGCGACGCTCGCCCGCTGGCCCGAAGTAGGCCGTGAGGTCCTCCTCCAGCTTCGGATCGAGAACCGCGAGGATCTCGTCGCCCGCCTGCAGGACGGTGTCGGCCGTCGGCACGAAGCCCTCGCGGTCGCGCAGCACCGAGATCAGCAGCGTGCCCGCGGGCAGGTCGAGGTCGCCCACGCGCTTGCCCGCCGCGGGCGCGTCGTCCGCGAGCAGCATCTCGATGATCTCGAGGCGCTCCTCGGCGAGGTCGAGCAGGTGCACGAGCCCGTACTCGGGGACCTCGTGCTCGATCAGGCGCAGGATCAGGTCGGTCGCGGAGACCACCGGGCTCACGCCGAGCAGGTCGAAGTGCTCGCGGTTCCGGGGGTTGTTGACGCGGGCGATGATCCGCTCGACCCCGTACTTCTCCTTGGCGACCTGGCAGATCAGCATGTTGTCCTCGTCGTCGCCGGTGACCGCGATGACCATGTCGGCGCGCTCGATGCCGGCGCGCTCAAGCACCCAGAGCTCCGAGGCGTCGCCGTACTGGATGTTGTGCTCGAGCTCCTGCTCGACGGTGGCGTAGCGGTCCCGGTTCTCCTCGATCAGGGTCACCTCGTGCCCCTTCTCGAGCAGCTCGCGGGCCAGGTTCCAGCCCACCTTGCCCGCGCCCGCGATGATCACGTACATCCGGTCAGCCATCGCCTAGACCTCGTCGTGCTCGAAATCCACCGGTCCCTCGGGGGGCGCGATCCCGGCGGCGCGCTTGGCCGCCGCGCGCACCTCCTGCTCGAGCATGTCGATCGCGACCCGCGTCGGGCAGATCGTGTGCACGCCCTGGGCCTCGTACCACTCGGCGCGGAACGGGTCGAGCACGCGGGCGATCACAGTCGGCACCCCGAACCGGCGCTTCGCGATCTGCGCGATCACGATGTTCGTGTTGTCGCCGTCCGTGGAGGCGACGAACGCGTCGGCGCGCTCGATGCCGGCGGCGCGCAGCGCCTCGATCTCCAGGCCCGTGCCGACCGTGAACTGGCCGCCGAGGTCCTCCCACGGCTTCTCGAGCCCGATCTCGAGCCGCGCGTGCGACTCCGGGTCCTCGTCGAGACACGACACCTCGTGCCCCTCGCGGAGCATCGTCCGCGCGAGCGACGCCCCGACCCTGCCAACTCCAACGATCAGGATGAACATCGACCCCGCACTCTACTGCGGCGGCGCGCTGCGCTCGCCCGTGACCGAGCGCTCGCGACCGGGCTCGGCCTCAGCCGGGGGCGCGGTGATCAGGACCTCGCACGGGGCCTTGCGCAGCACCCCCTCGGTGACCGGGCCGATCTCCGGCGGGCGGGCCCCGGCCCGTGCCCCCAGGAGCGCCCCGCCGCGGATCTTGCTCGGCGGCTCGCCGCCCATCACGATCGCCTCGGCGTTGCTCTCGCGCGCCGCCTGCACGATCCCCGCCGCCGCGTCGCGCGCCCGCACCACGCGGGCGCTCACCTCGACGCCCTCGTACTCGCAGGCGACGTCGTAGGCGCGCGCGAGCGCGGCGTTCGCGGCCTCCGCCTGCTCCCTCGACGGCGGTGAGTCGAGCGGCACCGTGAGCGGCAGCTCGGCCACGTAGATCAGCTCCACGCGCGCCGACGGGCTGCCGGGGTCCGCCTCCACCTCGGCGAGCTTGCCCGCGGTGCTCACGATGTCGTCGTCCAGCTTCGTGCCGAACACCGGCACGAGGATCGACTGGTACTCCCCGTCGTCGAACTCCTTGACGAGCGCCTGCGCGGGCACGGCCACCCGCTTGGTCAGCGACACCCCCTCCATCACCCTGCGGTAGATGACGTAGGCGACGATGCCGAAGAGCATCCAGCCGCCGCCCACCCAGCGCGCCTCCTCGTGCAGGACGACGACGCTCAGCCAGGCGAGCCCGGTGAGCACGGCCCCCGCGAGCGCGGGCAGCGGGACCGAGACGCCGCGCACGTCCACGTTGAACGGCATCCGGTAGGGGCACTCCTGGCCGGGGCGCTTGGCGCGCAGGCGCAGGACGCTCAGGTGGGCGAGCGTGATCGCGAGCGTCGCGCCGAACGCGTACACGCCCGCGAGGATCTCGATGTCGCGCGGGATCGCCAGCGCCACCGCGATCGCCGCCGCCCCGAGGATCGCCACGTAAGGGGTCGCGTAGCGCCGGTCCAGCTTGCCCAGCCAGCTCGGGATCTGCCGGTTGGTCGCGAGCGTGTAGACGTGGCGCGAGAGGGCGAGCATCGCGGTCGTCGCGGCCACGACGAGCACGCAGGGCGCGACCACCGCGACCGCGACCTCGAAGAGCGTCGCGAGCCACCCGGGCTCGAACCCGCGCGCCACGCCGATCACGGGGGCCTCCTGGAACTCCCCGCCCAGCGCCGTCGCCGCCGTCCCGTCGGGGGACACGACCACGGGGACCGCGCTCAGCGCGACCGCCGAGAGCGCCGCGCACATGAGCGGCAGCACGAGCGCGAAGCGCAGCGCGCGCTTCGTCTCGGCGCCGGTGATGCGCACGTCCGGCGCGAGGTTGGCCGCCGCCTCGATCCCGACGAACGCGACCATCGCGATCACGAGCGCATAGGCGGCGTTGCCCGCGCTGGGAACGCCGGGGAAGTCCAGATGGTCGGTGAGCAGGGCGGGGTCGAACACGAGGGCGGCGCCGACCGCGATCAGCGCGACCTGGAGGAACAGGTCCACCCCCGCGAGCGCGAGCAGGAGCCCCTGCCGCCGCACGCCCGACGCCCCGGCGACGTTCAGGCCGGCGACCAGGACGATCACCGCGATCGCGGTGACGAGCTCGCCCGCGCCCTCGCCGAACCAGCCCCACGCGGCGGCGAGATAGTGCGGGACCGAGACCGCGGCGAGCGCGATCACGAGGATGAAGTCGACGATCAGCGCCCAGCCCGCGACGAAGCTGACGAGCTCGTTGAACCCGTGGCGGGCGAGGTTCGAGGCACCGCCGCGCGCCGGGTACATGAGCGCGCCCTCGGCGTAGCTCACCATCGCGAGCACGAGCAGCACCCCGGCCGCCGCGAAGATCAGCGGCGTGAGGCCGAGCGCCCGGCCCGCGACCGCGCCGAGCGCGACGTAGATGGCGAACCCCACCGCCGAGTAGGCGACGGCGAGCAGCAGGGGCGCGCCGAGCAACCTCGCGACCGGTCTATGCGGCGGGACGCTCATCCCCGCACCGACAGGTAGAGGCGCCCCGCCCCGAGCGCCACGAACAACAGGCCGATCCACAGCCCCGTGGCGGCGATTCCCCCGCCGCGGGCCAGCGTGATCGCGACCATCGCGACCCCGAACCCGACGATGATCGCCGCGAACACGCGCGTCGCCCCGCGGTAGACCTCGTCGGGCCGCGGGCGCTTGGGCGGGCGCGCGCTCACGCGTTCCTCCTCTCCGGGTGGGCGGCGACGATCACCCGGCACGGGCGCTCGGTGAGCACCGCGCGCAGCGTCTTGCCGTAGAGCGGCTGCCCGTTGCGGTAGCGCAGGGGCACGACCACGGCGGCCGCCCGCAGCTCACGGGCGCGGTCGTTCACCACCTGGCCCGCCTGCCCGGGGCGCACGCGCACGACCGTGCCGGTGACGCGCTGGCCGCAGATCAGCTTGGCGCGCTCGATCTTGCTCTGCGCCTCGGCGTCGGCGTCCTCCATGGGCGCGTCGAGCGGCAGGTGAGTGGGCACGGTGACGGGCGCCAGCACGTGGATCGCCCGCCGCCGGCGGGCGGCGAGGGCGCGGGCGGTGGCGACGACCTCCTCGGGGAACGGGCCCTCCTCGAGCACGAGCACGACGCTTCGGTACTCGACCTCCTCGACGCCGAGGGGCTCGAGCGTCTCCACCTTCACCGTGCGCGTCGGGCTCAGGCCCTGGCGGCGGCGATAGAGCAGGTACCCGATCGCGCCCAGGACCATCCAGCCGAGCCCTGCGGCGAGCGTCGCCAGGTTGAGCGCGATCACGACCACCCAGGCCGCGAACGTGCCGATCCCGCCCACGACCGCGGTGAGCGGCAGCGACGCCCCGCGGAAGCGGAAGTTGAGCGGCGGGCGCCAGGGGCGCTCCCGGCCCGGCTGCACCTGGCGCAGGCGCAGGATCGCGACGTGCGCGATCGTGAACGAGAGCATCGCGCCGAACGAGTACATCGTCGCGAGGAAGTCCGTCTGGCCGGGGGCCATGGCGACTGCGGCGACGGCGGTGAACACGATGATCGCCACGTACGGCGTCTTGAAGCGCGGGTGGATGCGCCGCAGCGCCTCGGGGAGCTGGCGGTACTGGCCCATCGAGAACGTGAGGCGCGAGAGCCCGATGATCGCCGCGTTCGTGGCCGTGAACAGGATCACCCCGGCGAGCACGGCGACGTACCCCCGCAGCACGCCGGTCAGCCCCTCGTCGAGGCCCAGGTTGTTGACGATGCCGAGCACCGGGTTGTCGGCGTAGGTCGTGCCGAGCTCGGTGGTGTGGACGCCGGACGCGTCGGTGGAGACGGGCATCGCCGAGAGCGCGACCAGCGGCAGCAGCAGGTAGAGGATCACGACCGCGAACACGACGAGGCCCGCGCCGCGCGGCACCGTGCGAGAGACGTCGCGCGCCTCCTCGGCCATGTTCGAGATCGTCTCGATCCCCGTGTAGGCGATCATCCCGATCGCGATCCCGAGCGCGAAGTCGCCCCAGGTGGGCGCGATCCCGAGCTCGACGTTGCTTACGAGCGTGTCGGGGCTGAAGACCAGGATGAGCCCGACCACGACGAGCAGGATCTGCGTGAACAGGTCGCCGAGGGCGAGCACGAAGTTCACGCGGGCCGACTCCTGCGTGCCCTTGACGTTGATCGCGGCGAGCACGGCGAGCAGGAGCGCGGCGAGCAGCACGTCCCACGGCGCCTCGCCGAGCGGCTCCCAGAACGTCGCGAGGTAGTGTGGCACGAAGAACGACGAGATCGCCGCCGTGATCACGTAGTTGAGCATCTGGCCCCAGCCGGCTAAAAAGCTCGCGAGCTCGTTGAAGGCGTGGCGCGCGAAGTTCGACGAGCCGCCCGCCTCGGGGTACATCACCGTCCCCTCGACGTAGGTGGCAGCGGTGCAGATGAAGATCAGGCCGGCGATCGCGAAGGCGACCGGGGTGAGCCCGAGGGCGAAGGCGGCGACGAGGCCGAGCGCGTAGTAGATCGACGAGCCGACGTTCCCGTAGGCCGCCGAGAACAGGGCCGACGTGCCGTGAACGCGGCGCAGCGCCTCCTCGCGTGGATGCCGCTCTGCCAATGCCGAGCGAATATAGGCCGCGCTCGCCTGGAGCCGCCGCGTCGCACCGCCTCGTTAAGGTGCGGGCCATGCCGTCTGAGCTGATCCACACCTGCTACCGAGTCCTTGATCTCGACCGCTCGATCGACTTCTACGAGAAGCTCGGCTTCGAGGAGATCCGCCGCGTCCCGATCCGCGACGAGGCGACCAACGTGTTCATGGGCCTCCCCGGCGACGGGCCGCGGCTCGAGCTCACCTACAACCACGGGCGCACCGAGCCCTACGAGATCGGCACGGGCTACGGGCACATCGCGATCAGCGTAGAGGACCTCGACGGCACGCTCGAGCGTCTCGCCGAGGTCGGCATCCAGCCCGAGAAGCCGCCCTATCGCGTGCGCGAGGGCGGCTCGCGCCTCTGCTTCGTCCGCGACCCGGACGGCTACCGCATCGAGCTGATCGAGCGGTCCTAGATCCCAGGACCGGATGCCCCCGCGGGCGGTCACGCGCAGCGAGCTCGCGCGCGAGCTGCGTGAGCTCGGCGTGACCCCCGGGGGCGCGCTCATGGTCCACACGCGCATGAGCGCGCTCGGCTGGGTCGTGGGCGCAGCCGAGACCGTCGTCCGGGCGCTGCTCGACGCGGTCGGCCCCGAGGGGACCCTCGTGGCCTACACCTCGTGGGAGGAGCACGCCTACGACGACGCCGACCGCCCCGAGGGAGTGGCGGATGCGTACCGCGCGGAGCCGCCGGGCTTCGACCC
>PKER01000375.1 GCA_002919115.1 bacterium | reverse complement strand
GGCCTGGATCTGGCCACGGCGGGAGTTGAGGTCGCCGATCACGTCGCCCACGCACTCCTCCGGCGCCGAGATCGTCATCAGCACGATCGGCTCGAGCAGGTACGGGTCGGCGTCCGCGGCGGCGTCCTTGAACGCCATCGAGCCCGCGATCTTGAAAGCCATCTCCGAGGAGTCGACCGAGTGGTACTGCCCGTCGACCAGGCGCACGCGCACGTCGCGCACCGGGTAGCCCGCGAGCACGCCCTTGGCCATCTGCTCGGCGATGCCCTTCTCGACGGCCGGGATGAACCCGCTCGGGATCACGCCGCCCTTGATCTCGTCGATGAACTCGAGGCCCGTGCCCGGCTCGGCGGGCTCGATCTCGATGTGGCAGTCGCCGAACTGCCCCCGGCCGCCCGTCTGCTTCTTGTAGCGGCCGTGGCCGTGCGCGGGCTTGCGGATCGTCTCCCGGTAGGGTACGCGCGGCGGGTGGAGCTCGATCTCCGCCCCGAAGCGGTCGCGCATGCGCCCGACGATCACCTCGACGTGGACCTGGGTGAGCCCGGCGATGATCTGCTCGCCGGTGTCCGGGTCGCGGTGGACGTCGAGCGTCGGGTCCTCCTCCTGCAGCCGGCGGATCGCCGCGGTCGCCCGCTCGTCGTCGCTCTTCGACTTCGGCTCGAACGCGAACGCCATCACCGGCGCGGGCAGGTCGAGCGGCGGGAAGTGGATCTTCGTCGGCTTCTCGGCGAGCACGTCGCCGGCGCGCGTCTCCTTGAGCTTGGGAACGGCGCCGATGTCGCCCGGGCCGAGCTCGTCCACCTGCGTCATCTCCTTGCCGCAGAGCTGGGCGAGCTGGCCGATGCGCTCCTTGGCGTTGCGGGTCGCGTTCAGGGCCTGCGAGTCGGAGCGCAGCACCCCCGACTCCACGCGCAGGAGGTTGATCCGCCCGGCGTACGGGTCGGCGGTCGTCTTGAAGACGTAGGCGAGCATCCCCGCCTCCTCCTCGGGCGCGATCTCGGCGTCCGAGTCGTCCTCGCCGAGCGCGTGCACCGCGCCGCGAAGCTGCGGCGAGGGCAGGTCCTCGACGAGCGCCGCGAGCAGCCGGTCCGACCCTAGGTTCTTGGTCGCAGCGCCGCAGGTGACCGGGAACAGGTGCCCCTCGGTCACGCCCCGCTTGAGCGCCTGGACGGTCTCCTCGTGGGAGATCTCGTCGCCCTCCAGGTAGCGCTCCATGAGCTCGTCGGAGTTCTCCGCGACCTCGTCCATGAGCTTCTCGCGGTACTCCTCGGCAAGGTCGCACAGGTCGTCGGGGATCGGGATCTCGCGCGCGCTCCCCCGCCCCTCGCCCTCGTACTCGAAGGCCTTCATGTCGATCAGGTCGATCACGCCGCGGAGCTCGTGCTCGGCCCCGATCGGGATCTCGGTCGCGACCACGTGCGGGCCGAACGCGCCCTTGAGCTGCTCGAGCGTGCGGAAGAAGTCGGCGCGCTCGCGGTCGAGCATGTTCACGAACACCAGGCGCGAGAGGCCCTCGTCGGCGGCGCGCTGCCAGTAGCGCTCGGTGTTCACCTCCACGCCCATCACGCCGTTCACGACGACCACGGCGGAGTCGACCACGCGCAGGGTCGCCACCACGTCCGCGACGAAGCTCGGCTCGCCCGGGGTGTCGATCAGGTTGATCTTGCGGCCGTCGTGCTCGAGCGTCGCGACGGCGGCGTCGATCGACATCTTCCGCGCGCGCTCGTCGTCGGCGTGGTCCATGACCGTCGTGCCGTCGTCGACCGACCCCATGCGGCTGATCGCGCCGGCCTCGAAGAGCACCGCTTCCGCCAGGCTCGTCTTGCCGCTGCCGCGGTGACCGATCAACGCGACGTTACGGATGCGGTCTGGAGCCGTATGCCCCATCGCTGCGGACCATATACCCGGCATCCGGGCAGGGCAAGGTCCGCGGGCGGCGGCTCTTTGCCTATGCGGCTAGAGCGGCGCCGTCTGGAAGCGCGAGCGCAGGCCGAGCACGGCCTTCGTGTGGAGCTGGGAGACGCGCGACTCGGTGACCCCGAGGACCTCGCCGATCTCGCGCAGCGTGAGGCTCTCGTAGTAGTAGAGGGCGATCACGAGCCGCTCGCGCTCGGGCAGCGCCTCGATCGCGTCGGCCAGGCGGTCCTTGATCTCCGCCGCGCGCGCCTCGGCCTCCGGGTCGACGGCCTTGGGGTCCTCGATCGTGTCGAGCACCGAGATGTCGCCGCTGCCGTCCGGGTCGGCGAACGTCCACAGGTCGTCGAGCGCGAGCACCGAGGAGTTCGCGATCTCGAGCAGGACGTCGCGGAACTCCTCGACGCCCAGCTCGAGCTCCTTCGCCATCTCCTCGTCGGTGGGCGCGCGCCCGAGCTTGGCCTCCAGCTTCGCGTAGGCGCGCCCCACGTCGCGCGCGCGGGAGCGCACGCTGCGCGGCACCCAGTCGAGCGAGCGCAGCTCGTCGATGATCGAGCCCTTGATGCGCTGCACCGCGTAGGTCTCGAACTTGATGTCCCGCTCGGGCTCGAAGCGCTCGATCGCGTTGATCAGCCCGACGAGCCCGTAGGAGACGAGGTCGGCCTCCTCGACGTGCGAGGGGAGCCCGGCCGCCATACGGCCCGCGATGAACTTGACCAGCGGCGCGTAGGCGACGACGAGGCGTTCGCGAGCCCGCTCGTCACCATCCTCCTTGTACCGGCGCCACAGGTCCCGTAGCTCTACTGCCTTGATGTCTAGATCCATCTAGATGGGGTTGGACGAAACGTACATGGGAGATCAAGCGCGTGGATGCGCGCGCTCGTACTGGCGGCGCAGGCGCGACGGCTCGACGCGGGTGTAGACCTGCGTCGTCGAGACGCTCGAGTGGCCCATAAGCTCCTGGATCGCGCGCAGGTCCGCCCCGCCCTCGAGCAGGTGCGTTGCGAACGAATGGCGCAGCGCGTGCGGCGCGACGCGGCCGGCGACGGCGAGCTCGCGCACCCAGCGCGAAAGCCGCCGGCGCACGTCGGATGTGTTCAGCCGCCGCCCGGTGCGCGAGAGGAACAGGGTCTTCTCCGAGCCCGCCCCGGCGAGCGCCGGGCGGCCCCGCTCCAGGTAGCGCTGCAGCGCGCGCTGGGCCGGCACGCCCATCGGCACCATGCGGTGCTTCGCGCCCTTGCCCAGCACGCGCACCGACTCGCTCTCGAACTCCAGCGAGTCGAGGTCGAGGCGCACGATCTCCTCGGCGCGCAGGCCGCACGAGTAGGCGAGCTCGAACATCGCCCGGTCCCGGATCTCGAGCGGCGTCCGCGCCGGGATGCGGTCGAGCAGCGCCGCCACCTCGTCGCGCCCGAGGGCGCGCGGCAGGCGCTGCTCGCGCTTCGGCGAGGGCAGGAGCTCGGCCGGGTTGTCGGGGGCCTTGCCCGAGCGCGCCAGGTGCTCGTGGAACGTCCGCACCGCGGCGAGCTTGCGGGCGATGCTCGAGCGCTTCAGCCCGCGCTCGGAGAGGTGCGCCGCGAACCCGCGCAGGTCGCGGTAGCGCAGCGACCCCGGCTCCGCCCCGCGCGCGCTCGCCCACTCGGCGAGCTCGCGCAGGTCGGTCTCGTAGGCACGCAGGGTGTTCGGCGACGCGCCGCGCGTGCGCAGCTCGCGCGCGAACCCGATCAGCGCCGCCTCCCATCCGGCGCCGATCTCCCTCCCCTGCGTACCTGTTGCCGTCACGTCGCCGAAAACCTTCCCCGAGTGCGCGCAAATACCTGTTCGTGCAACGAAACGGGCATGACGGCGCGCAGGCGACCGCCGATCAGCCGATGTAGATCGGCGTGCCGACCGGGACCTGGTCGTAGAGCTCGATCACGTCCTCGACCGCCATCCGCACGCAGCCGTGCGAGGCCGCCGAGCCGAGCGAGGCGACGTCGTCCGTGCCGTGGATGCCGGCGCCGTCGTAGATGCCGAGCCAGCGCGCCTTCAGCGGGTTGTTGGGCGCCCCACCGGGGATCACCTTGCCCGCGAGCTTGCCCGCCCAGTCGCTGTTCGGCACGTGCCAGTCGGGGTTCACCGCCTTGTTCTGGATGTGGTAGAGGCCGGTGGGCGTGTCGTAGCCCTGCGCGCCGATGGCGACCTTGTAGGTCTTGACCAGCTTGAGGTTCTTCCAGAGCTTGAGCGTGAAGTTGGCGCGGTCGACGGTCAGGTAGACCGGGTACTGCTTGGCGAGCTCCTTGGTCGTGACCTCGGGCTTCACCTTGTCGACCTTGGCCTTGACCGTCCGGTGCGAGGGGCTCTGGATCGCCGCCGCGATCTCCGTGCGCAGGTCGTCCTCGCGCAGGGCGCGGCCGGGCTGCGACGGCACCGGGTCGATCGAGCTGCCGGTGGCCTCGACGGTCGCGTTCACCGGGTCGCGGTTCACCTCCGCGGCGACCTGGGCGATGAACTCGTCGACCGCGTCCTCGTCGTAGCGGACCTGGGGCTCGATCGCCCTGTCGACCTCACCGCCGGTCAGATGCCGCCACACGCGCGCGGGCAGGCTGCCCTCCTGGCTCGCCTCGAGCGCCGCCTCCACCGAGGCCGGGATGTCGGAGCGCAGCTTGAGCTTGTCGGCGCTCAGCTTGTACTTGACGCCGTCGAACTTGACCACGACGGGCTTGTTCAGCGGCTCGACGAGCTGCTTGCGCACGGCGCGGCGCGCCTCGTTCGCGGTCATCCCGCCGACGTCGACGCCGCCGATGGTCACACCGGGCGCGATCTGGTCGGAACGCGAGCTGTCGAGCGCGTACGCGCCCCCGGCGACGCCGAGGAGGACGAGCACTGCGAAGACCGCGGCCATGTGAGCCTTGCGACGCACTGCGGGTGAGTCTAGGTGTCTACCCCGTTCTTGGACACCCCATCGTTCCCCTCGCAAACGAATTTGCGCCTGCAAACGGCCGGAAAGCCGCCCCTGCGGCTCCCGGGGCGCTAGATCCCGAGCGGCTCGTGGTCGGCCTCGACGCCCTCGCGCCCGCCGCGGCGCTCGCGCCGCACGTAGGGGCTCCAGCGCAGGAACGCCTCGACCTCGCGCTCGTAGGTGTAGGCCGGCTCGAGCCCACGGCGGACGGGCTCGAGCCGCAGGTGCTCGCCCAGGCGCTGGACGGCCTCGCGCGAGGTGTGGGTGTAGGTGAAGCCCGCCGCCTTGAGCTTGCGGTTGTCGAGGCCGCGGCCGAAGCGCAGGAGGTTGAGCAGCTCCTCCGGCACCCGCACGCCCACCACGCGCAGGGCGCTCGCGAGCAGGCCCGTGCCCACCGGCGGCACCACCGGGGCGGGGCGCTTGCCGAGCAGCGAGATCACCTCGGAGAGCGCGAGCACGCCGTCGGCGGCGACGTTGTAGGTGCCGCCGAGGTCGCTGAGGGTGAGGAACTCGAGCGCGCGCACGACGTCGTCCTGGTGGACGAACTGAAGCCGCGGGTCGAACCCGAGGATCATCGGCACGAGCGGCAGCGCGAACAGGCGCGTGAACGCCGTGTCGAGGCCTGGGCCGAGCACGTTGGCGCAGCGCGCGACGGCCACGCCTACCCGGGGCGTGGTGTGCGCGAACTCGGCGACCAGGCCCTCGGCCTCGACGATGTCGCGCTCGAGCCGCGTACGCGGGCGGTGCGGGCGGCGCATGTCCTCGGTGAAGAAGGCCGGGTCGTCCTGCTCGGAGCCGTAGTAGTGCGCGGAGCTCTTGAAGACCAGGCGGCGCACGCAGTCGGACTCCTGGCAGGCCGCGAGGATGCTCATCGTGCCGATCACGTTGTTCTCGTGCGCCTCGGCCGGCGTCATCGCCACCGAGTTCACCGCGAGGCGCACGTCGACCACCGTGTCGATCTCGGCGGCGCGCAGGATGCGGGCGAGCAGCGAGTGGCGGTTGGAGACCTTGACGAACTCGGTGCGCTCGAGCTCGACGCGCGGCTCGGACGAGTCGATGCCGATGATCGCCTCGACCTGCGGGTGGCTCTCCAGCGCCCGCGCGAGCTGGCCGCCCCAGGTCGTGGCGAGCCCGGTGACGAGTACGCGGCGGGCTGTGGGCTCCTCCGCGCTCACCCGAACCACACCGAGCGGCGCTCGGCCAGCATGTCGTGGAGGTTCTCCTGGATGCGGGCGCGGATCTCCTGGGCCACGGTCTGCACCAGGGCGCGGTCGTCGGCCGCCTCGCGCCCGCCGAGCGCGACCGTGTCGATCGGCTCGAGGAAGCGGATCTTGAACTTGGCGGGCAGGTAGGCCAGGATGCCGAGCGGCCCGAGCCACGGGAAGGTGGGCGTGACCGGGAAGTAGATGAGGCCGGTCAGCTTGCGCAGCAGGCCGACCTGCGCGAACACCGGCATCGCCTCCTCCGCCCCGACGAGCGCGATCGGCACGAGCGGCACCTCGGCGCGCATCGCCGCCCGCACGAAGCCGCCGCGGCCGAAGCGGCGCAGCTTGTAGCGGTCCTTGAAGAGCTTCTCCGTGCCCTTGCGGCCCTCCGGGAAGACGAGCACGCACTCGCCCTCGTCGTAGAGCAGGCGGTGCACGTTCGCCGGGTGCGCGGCGACGCCGCCGACCTTGGGCAGCAGCATCGAGAAGCCCGGGTAGCCCTTGAAGAAGTGCTCGACCGTGATGTAGAGGCGGCGCGAGGCCGGGTGCTCGTCGCGCAGCGCCTTGGCGATCATCGCGGCGTCGGGCGGCAGGGCGCCCGCGTGGTTGGAGACGAGCAGCGCGCCGCCCCGGTCGGGCACGTTCTCGATCCCCTCGACCTCGACGCGGAACCAGTAGCGGTAGAAGAACTCGTAGAGGGTGCGGTCGATGGCGCCCTCGACCCGCTCGGAGCGACCCCAGTCGTTGACGAGCCGCTCGGGCTCGATCGCGGGCATGAGCGCGCGGCGCGCCTCGGGCTCGGCGGGCAGCGCTACCTCTGTGCCCGGCGGGCCCTGGTCCTCCTCGGCCGCGGGCTCGACGGTCGCGCCCAAGGGTGTGCGGTCGCTCGCCATCCCGAGCCATTCTCGCAGTCCCGGGGCCGCGGCGGTGATGGCTTCGAGCCCGCGGGCCGGTTTACCATGCGCTGCGACGAAGCCGCGGCTCGCGGCTTGCGCGGTACGGATCGGAGGGTCTTATGAGCGAGAACCGGCCGGATCTGCACGCCCTGCGCGAGGCCTGGGAGATGGCCTGGGGCCAGCTCGCCACCCAGCGCCGCGACGGCGAGCTGCCGATCCCGAACCCTCCCGAGGGGCCCGACCCCTACGGCAACCCCGACCCGGAGTGGATGCGGGTCGACTGGCGGCGGTACTTGCGCCGCGTCGAGGTCGGCGACACCACGATCAACTACGTGGACGCGGGCCCGCTCGAGGGCGAGCGCGGCCTGGACCTGGTGCTCGTCCACGGGCTCGCCGGCTGCTGGCAGAACTGGCTGGAGACGATCCCCGCGCTCGCGCGCCGCCACCGCGTGCTCGCGCTCGATCTGCCGGGGTTCGGGCACTCGCCGATGCCGCCGTGGGAGATCTCGATCCCCGCGTACGGGCGGCTGGTCAACGAGTTCAGCAAGGCGGTCGGGGTCGCCGAGGCTGCGATCGCCGGGAACTCGGTGGGCGGGTACGTGGCCGCCGAGGCCGTCGCCGCGGACCCCGAGCGCTTCGACAAGCTCGCCTTGGTCTCGGTCGCGGGCGGCGGGCGCCGCGGCAGGCG
>PKER01000265.1 GCA_002919115.1 bacterium | reverse complement strand
CGGTGGAGCGCTTCGGCGGGCTCGACGTCGTCGTGGCGAACGCCGGGATCGCGCCCCCGCAGCGCACCGCCGCGGCGCTGGGGCCCGAGGTCTTCGAGCGCGTGGTCGAGGTCGACCTGCTCGGCGTGTGGCGCACCGTCCGCCCCGCCCTGCCGCAGATCGCCGCCCGGCGGGGGCACGTGGTCGTGGTCGCCTCCATCTACGCGTTCGTGAACGGCGTGCTCAACTCCCCCTACGCGATCGCGAAGGCGGGGGTCGAGCAGCTCGGCCGGGCGCTGCGCGTCGAGCTGCGGCCGTCGGGCGCGAGCGCCGGGGTGGCCTACTTCGGCTTCATCGACACCGACATGGTCCGCGACGCGTTCGCCGACCCGGTGACCCAAAAGCTCGAGCGCGCCTTCCCCCGGTGGATGCTGCGCCGCCACCGGAGCGCGCCGCGGAGCGCGTCGTCGCGGGCATCGAGCGCCGCGCCGCGCGCACGGTCTTCCCGCGCTGGTGGGCCGGCTGGTCGGCGCTGCGCGGGATCGCGAACCCGCTCTTCGACTCCTTCCTCGAGCGCGACGGGCGCGTGCGCGAGGCGGTGCGCCGCGGCTCGGAGCCCTGAGCGGGCGGGCGCGCCGCCAGACGCGGGCCCAAGGGGCCCGGGCGGGGCGGCGGCACTCGCGTAGCCTCACCCTGCATGAGCCGGTCCACCCGTGAGCGCCTGCGACGGCTGGGGCGCTGGGCAGCACTCACCCTGATCGCCGCGGCGGTCGTCGCGGCGGGCTTCGTGCTGGGCTGGCGGCTCGCCGGGCCGTACCCGGTCGACACCGTCATCGGGCGGGTCGCCTTCCAGCTCCACCCGTCGCTGCGCGGGGACGCCGAGGTGATCGTCCCCGTGGCCGACTGGGGGCTGCGCGCCGACGCGCTCGACGCGCCCCTGCGCATCTCGGCCGAGCTGCGCTCGCTGGACCGTCCCGCGCTCAGGCGCGTCGCCGACGGCTCGCCGCTGCTGCTCGACGAGCTCGAGGCGGACCTCGCGCGTGGCGCGCGCGACTCGATGGTCCGCGGGTTCGCCTGGGGCATCGGCACGAGCCTCGTGCTGCTCGGCATCGCGACCGCCCTGTGGCGCGGGCTGCGGCCGCGCTGGGGGCTGGCGGCGGCCGGGGTCGCCGTGATCGTGGTGGCGAGCGGCGCGTCCGTGGCGCTCGTGCGCGGCACGTTCGACGCCCGCGCCTTCCAGAGCCCCACGTACTTCGGCCACGGCGAGGAGGTCCAGCGGCTGCTCGAGGTCGCCAACAACCCGACCGCGCCGAGCGCGTACGGCTCGCAGGTGACGAGCATCCTGCGCAGCGTGACCACGGTGCTCGCGGAGGTGCCCGCCGAGGAGCCCAGCGGGCGCACCCTCTCGCTCGCCTCCGACTTTCACGCCAACGCGCTCGTCGTGAACCCGCTGGCCGAGGCCCTCGGCGACGACCCACTCCTGCTCGCGGGCGACTTCGGGCAGCGCGGCGGAGCCGCCGAGGCGGCGCTGCTCGCGCCGCGCGTCGCGGCGCTCAGCGACCGGGTGCTCGCGGTCTCGGGGAACCACGACAGCCGCCGGGTGATGAGCGCGCTCGCGAGCCAGGGCGTGAAGGTGCTCGGCACGGACACGGACGTGACCGATGACGAGCCCGCCGCGTTCGTCGCGGAGGTCGACGGGCTGCGCGTCGCGGGGTTCCCCGACCCGCTTGAGTGGCCGCGCGCGAGCGACCCCCCCGAGCGGCCGGTGACCTTCAACGACCTGGAAGACCCCGAGGCGGCGCTCGAGCGCACGGCCGCGGAGCTCGTGCGGTGGTTCGACTCGCTGCAGCCGCCGCCCGACATCGTGATGGTCCACCAGAACGCGCTCGCCCAGCGGCTCGCGCAGGTGCTGCACGAACGCGGTAAGGAGCACGGGCTGGTGATCGTCACCGGACACGACCACCGCCAGCACATCGACCGCTGGGGCGACATCATCGTCGTCGACGGCGGCTCGGTGGGCGCCGGCGGGATCTTCGACGCGGGCCGGGAGGCGATCGGCTTCGCCCGCCTGCACTTCTCGGCGGCGACGCCCGCGCTCCAGTCGGTCGACCTGATCGCGATCGAGCCGTTCAGCGGGCAGGCGCGCGCCGCGCGCGTTGCGATCCGCGAGCTGTGCCCGGAAGAGGAGCGCTGCACGTTTGAGCCCGAGCCGCTCGCGAGCGCGGCCGCTGGGCCCTAGGCCCCTGGGCCGATGGCCGGCGGCGAAAGCGGGTAGGTTCCGCCCGAAGGCGAAAGGTCGAATGCAGCGAGGTGGACGATGGCGGCTGAGAGCAAGGCGACAACTGTCTGGCAGGGCAGCCTGACCGAGGGGCGCGGGACGACGAGCTTCGCGAGCGGCGCGTTCGGCGACACCGAGGTCACGTGGGCGCGGCGCACCGAGCGCGCCCAGGGCGCGACGAGCCCCGAGGAGCTGCTCGCCGCGGCGCACGCTTCCTGCTACTGCATGGCGCTCTCCCACGGGCTCGCCGAGGCGGGCAACCCGCCGGAGCGCCTCGAGGCGACGGCGACCGTGGGCTTCGTCCCCGGCGAGGGCGTCACGGGCTCCCACATCGAGGTCCGCGGGCGCGTGCCGGGGATCGATCAGCAGGCGTTCGAGCAGGCCGCGCAGGACGCCGGCAAGAACTGCCCGATCTCGCAGGCGCTCGCGATCGAGATCACGGTCGACGCGACCCTCGAGGGCTAGGCCGGGGCCCTAGCCCACGATCCGCAGGCGCCGCAGGGCCGCGCGCTGCCGGCCCCGGTGGCGGAGCTTCGAGCGGCTAGGGCCGTGCGCCGGCGGTGGCGCCCAAGGACGCCTCGCCGCCTTTGCCGACCAGCAGGGAAGCCCCGATCGCCCCGCCCAAATCGCCGAGCTCGGCGAGGACGAGCTGCGGCGGGCTGTCGTCGCGGAAGAGGTGCGGCACCATCGCGGCGCGCAGGCGCTCGCCGTGCGTCTTCCCGAAGCGCACGCCCATGCCGCCGCCGAGCACCACGGCGCCGATGTCGAGCAGGTTGATCGCCGAGGCGACGGCGACCGCGATCGCCTCGATCGCCTGGTCGATGAGCTCGGCGGCGAGCGCGTCCTGCTGGCGCAGCGCGCGCGCCCAGATCCCGCTCGTGAGCCGGTCGCGGCCCTTCTTGCGCATAAGATCGAACAGCACCGTCGGCTCGCCCGCCTCGTGCCGCTCGCGCGCCATGCGCTCCATCGAGACACGTCCCGCGTAGGCCTCCATGCACCCGCGCCGCCCGCAGGGGCAGACCGCGCCGTCGTGCTTGACGACGACGTGGCCGAGCTCGCCGGCGGCGCCGCGCCCGAGCCACGGGCGCCCGTCGAGGAAGATCGCCCCGCCCACGCCGGTGCCCCAGAACACGCCGAGGAACGACGGGTGCCGGCGGCCCGCGCCGAGCCGCAGCTCCGCCTCGGCCGCCACCTGCACGTCGTTGCCGACCGTCACGGGGACGCCCAGCTCCCCACGGAGCGCGTCGGCGAGCGGGTAGGCACCGTCCCAGCCCGGGAGGTTCTTCGCCGCGGTCACGGTGCCCGCCTCCGCGTCGACCACGCCCGGGGAGCCGACGCCGACCCCCTCGAGATCGGCGACCTCGAGCTCGGCGTCCGCGGCGGCGGCGCGCAGCGCCTCAGCCATCGCGGCGGCGACGTCGGCCGGCCCGCCCTTGCGCGGCGTCTCGCGGCGGGCCTTGCCCACGGGGCTTCCGCCCTCGTCGACGATCGCCGCCTGGATCTTCGTGCCGCCGAGGTCGATCCCACCGCGGTGGCCGCTCAAATCGCCGCTTCCTCCTCTCGACGCTCCGCCGCGATCAGCCTGCTGACCGCGTCGATCAACGACAGGTGCGTGAATGCCTGGGGATAGTTGCCCAGGTGGCGGCCGCTGCGCGGGTCGATCTCCTCCGCGTAGAGGCCGAGCGGCCCCGCGAACGAAAGCAGCTTCTCGCAGAGCTCCCGAGCGCGCTCCACCTCGCCGATCACCACGAGCGCGGAGACGAGCCAGAACGAGCAGATCGTGAAGCTCCCCTCCTCCCCGCTCAGGCCGTCGTCGGTCTCGTGCGTGCGGTAGCGCAGGACGAGCCCGTCCTCGGTCAGCTCGTCGGCGATCGCGAGCACGGTGGCGCGCACGCGCTCGTCGTCGCCCGGGAGGAAGCCCATCAGCGGGATCAGAAGCAGCGAGGCGTCCAGCGCGTCGGCGCCGTAGCGCTGGACGAAGACGCCACGCTCATCGAGGCCGTTGGCGAGCACGTCGGCCTTGATCTCGTCGGCGACCTCGCGCCAGGCGGCCGCGCGCTCCGTGTCGCCGCGGCCCTCGGCGAGCTTCGCGCCGCGGTCCAGCGCAACCCAGCAGAGCACCTTCGAGCTCGTGAAGTGCTTGGGCTCGCCCCGGATCTCCCAGATGCCCCGGTCGGGCTCGCGCCAGTTGGCGATCGCCTGCTCGACGAGCTGGGCGATCCGCTCCCAGGCGGGCTCGGGCAGGGCCTCGAACATCCGGTGGCGGGTGTTGATGTAGACCGAGTCGAGGAGCATCCCCCAGACGTCGTGCTGGCGCTGGTCCCAGGCGCCGTTGCCGATCCGCACGGGGCGGGCGCCGTCGTAGCCGCTCAGATGGTCGAGGGTGCGCTCGTGGAGCTCGTGCTCGCCCCCCACCCCGTACATGATCTGCAGCCGCTCGCTGCCCACGGCCTCGATCACGAACGCGAAGTACTGGAACGCCTCCCAGTGGAAGCCCAGCCGCAGCAGGCCCGCGAGCATGAAGGCCGAGTCGCGGATCCACGAATAGCGGTAGTCCCAGTTGCGCTCGCCGCCCGGGGTCTCGGGCAGCGACGTGGTCGCCGCGGCGAGCACGGCGCCCGTCGGCCCGTAGCTCAGGCCCTTGAGCGTGAGCGCGCTCTGCTCGAGGTGGTCGCGCCAGGGGTGGTCGGGCACGCTGCCGCCCTTGAGCCACTCGCGCCAGCCGTGCGCCGTCTGCTGCGAGCGGGCGAACGCCTCCGCGACGTCGGTGGGCGGCTCGCAGTTCCAGCCGAGCGCGGCGAAGGCCTCGTCGCCCTCGTGCAGGCGGGTGTGCGCGTAGGCGCGCGCCGGGGCGAGGTCGAGGTTGAGGTTCGTCACCAAACGCAGCGCGGGCCCGGCCGAGTCGGGGGTGACGGTCGCGTCGCCGTAGCCCGTGCCCGTCCACTCCCACCGTCCGCCGGCGCGCCCGTAGTCGAACGCCGGCATGCAGTTGAGGAACATCTCGACGTCGCCCTCGATGCAGCGGACCGTGCGCAGGAGCATGCCCTCGGCGGTGAAGTCGGCCGGCGCGCGCCGGTAGCGCTCCGAGCGCGCGCCGTGCCAGGGCCCCATCACGAGGCAGTCGTGGACCACGGCCCAGCCGCTGGGCGTCTGCCAGGTGGTCTCGAGCACGAGCGTGCCGGGCAGGTACCGCCGCTCGCTCGGCACCCGCACCCCGTCGGGCGCGAACGTGAACGATCCCGCCTGGCGGTCGAGCAGGGCGCCGAACACGCTCGGGGAGTCGGGCCGCGGCAGGCACAGCCACTCCACCGCCCCGCTCGGGGCGATCAGCGCCGGCACCTCGCAATCCGACAGGAACGCGTAGTCCGCGATCGGCGGAAAGCGGCTGGTGCCGGCGCCCGCGCTCATCGCGGCGGCACCGATCCCCGCGCTGTTCGGCGCCCGGTCACACCGCGCCCGCCTCGCTCGCCCGCGCCGCGCGGTAGCGGCGGATCAGGGCGTTGGTGGAGCTGTCGTGGCCGAGCTCGTCGCCCTCGGCCCCGCGGAGCTCCGGGACGATGCGCTTGGCGAGCGCCTTGCCGAGCTCGACGCCCCACTGGTCGAACGGGTTGATCCCCCAGATCGCGCCCTGCGTGAACACCGAGTGCTCGTACAGCGCGACCAGGTTGCCGAGCACGAACGGCGTGAGGCGCTCGGCGAGGATCATGTTCGAGGGGCGGTTGCCCGGGAAGGTGCGGTGCGGGACGAGCTCCTCGGCCACGCCCTCGGCGCGCACCTCCTCCGCGGTCTTGCCGAAGGCGAGCGCCTCCGCCTGGGCGAAGAGGTTCGCGACGAGCAGGTCGTGGTGCTCGCCGATCGGGTTGAGGCTGCGCAGAAAACCGATGAAGTCGGCCGGCACCAGGTGGGTGCCCTGGTGCAGGAGCTGGAAGAAGGAGTGCTGCCCGTTCGTGCCCGGCTCGCCCCAGTAGATCGGCCCGGTCGCGGACTCGACCGGCGAGCCGTCGATGCGCACCCGCTTGCCGTTCGACTCCATCGTGAGCTGCTGCAGGTAGGCCGGGAAGCGCTTCAGGTACTGGTCGTAGGGCAGCACCGCGACGCTCTGCGCCCCGAAGAAGTTCGCGTACCAGACGGTGAGCAGGCCGAGCAGCGCCGGCATGTTGCGCTCGAGCGGCTCGGTGCGGAAGTGCTCGTCGATGGCGTGGAAGCCGGCGAGCAGCTCGGCGAAGCGCTCGGAGCCGATCGCGATCATCGTCGAGAGCCCGATCGCCGAGTCCATCGAGTAGCGGCCGCCGACCCAGTCCCAGAAGCCGAACATGTTGCGGGTGTCGATCCCGAACTCGGCGACCGCGTCGGCGTTCGTGGAGACGGCGACGAAGTGCTTGGCGATCGCGTCCTCCTCCCCGCCGAGGCCGGCGAGCGCCCACTCGCGGGCGGTCTTGGCGTTGGTCATCGTCTCGAGCGTCGTGAACGTCTTCGAGGAGACGATGAAGAGCGTCTCCGCCGGGTCGAGGTCGACGACGGCCTCGGCGAAGTCGGTGCCGTCCACGTTCGAGACGAAGCGGAAGTTCATCTCGCGCCGCGAGTAGTGGCGCAGCGCCTCGTACGCCATCACGGGGCCGAGGTCGGAGCCGCCGATGCCGATGTTGATCACGTTGCGGATCGGCCGGCCCGTGTGCCCTCGCCATTCGCCGCTGCGCACCCGGCCCGCGAAGTCGCTCATCCACTCGAGGACCTCGTGGACCTCGGCGACCACGTCGGTGCCGTCGACGATCAGCGAGCGCTCGCGCGGCATGCGCAGGGCCACGTGCAGCACCGAGCGGTTCTCGGTCGAGTTGATCCGCTCGCCGCGGAACATCGCGTCGCGGCGCTCCTCGACGCCGCGCTCGCGCGCGAGCGCGGCGAGCAGCTCGACGGTCTCGTCGGTGATCAGGTTCTTCGAGTAGTCGAGGAAGAGGTCGCCGGCGGTGAGCGTCATGCGCTCGCCGCGCTCGGGGTCCTCGGCGAAGAGCTCCCGCAGGTGGCGGGCGCCGACCTGCTCCTGGTGGCGCGCGAGCGCGTCCCAGGCCGCGCTCATGCGAGCAGCTCCTTCGCGCGGGCGACCACGCGGTCGGGGGTGAAACCGAACTTCGTCTGGACGTCGCGCAGCGGCGCGGACGACCCGAATGTGTGCATACCGATCATCCCGCCGGCTGATCCTACGTAGCGATCCCAGCCGAGGGTGGCTGCCTCCTCGATCCCCAGGCGCGCGGTGACCTGCGGCGGCAGGACCTCGTCGCGGTAGGCGGCGGGCTGGCGGTCGAAGAGGTGGAACGAGGGCAGGCTGACCACGCGCGTCCGCACGCCCTCGGCGGCGAGCCGCTCGTGCGCGGCGATCGCCAGGTGCACGTCGCTGCCGGTCGCGATCAGGATGAGCTCGGGGTCTCCGCCCGGCGGGTCGGCGAGCACGTAGCCGCCGCGCCGCAGGCCGGCGGCGGGC
>PKER01000126.1 GCA_002919115.1 bacterium | reverse complement strand
CGGCGGCCCCCGGTCGGGCGCGGCGCGGCCGCGAAGTCGTAGCCGGGCTCGGCGGCCATGCCCAGCATCCGCAAATCCGCGAGCCGGTGCACGGGGACGATGCGCAGGTCCTTCGCCGAGCCGCCGTTCAGGTGCGCCGGCAGCGCCGCCTCGGGCGCCGACTCCGTCGCGACGACGATCTTCTCGATCCCGAGCTCGGCCGCCCGCTCCGCCATCGCGAGCACGCCCGGCACCGACCGCACCGTGCCGTCGAGCGCGAGCTCGCCGGCCAGCGCGACGCCGGCGAGCGCGCTGGGGTCCAGCTCGTGGCGGCACGCGAGCAGCGCCGCGGCGATCGCGAGGTCGAACCCGGGCCCGCCCTTGCGCAGGTTCGCGGGCGCGAGGCTCGCCGTGATGCGCTGCTGCGGGAACGTGAAGCCCGAGTTCGTGATCGCGGCGCGCACGCGCTCGCGCGACTCGCGCACGGCCGCGTCGGGCAGGCCGACGACGCTGAACGACGGCAGCCCCTGGGTGACGTCGACCTCGACGACGACCTCGCGGGCCTCGATGCCGAGGAGCGTGAAGGTGCGGACGCTGGCGCTGGCCACGGGCGCGACGCTAGGCCGCAAGCCGCTACGCGTGGCCTGAGCACGAAACGAAAGGCGCGCCGCACAAGGCCGATTCCGTCACGCCTGGACGGTGCCGCGGTGTCGCGACGAATCCGCGCGTATGTCGGCGCACCGCGTGCGCCACGCGCCCGCCCCCTGCGCCTACGGTCGCCAGGCGTGACCGCCTCCCGGCGACACACCGGCGCCCTCGGCGAGGAGCTCGTCGCGCGCGAGCTGGAGCGGCGCGGCTGGGCGATCGTCGCCCGCAACGCGAGGGTCGCAGGCGTCCGCGGCGAGCTCGACATCGTCGCCCTCGACGGGCAGGACCTGGTCGTGGTCGAGGTCAAGACGTGTCGCGTCGGCGACCTCGGCCCCGCCTCCCCGCTCGAGCAGGTGACCTACCGAAAGCGCGCGAAGCTGCGCGCGCTGGCGGCCACCTGGGCGCGGACCAACCCTCCCCCCGCCCCGTACCGCGGCCTGCGCATCGACGTTGTCGGCCTGCGCCTGGACGCCGACGATCGCGTGGTCGAGTGGGAGCACGTCCGCGGCGCGGTCTGACCCCGCAACCCCACGTTCAGCCCTGGTCGTCGTTTTTCGACTACGTGGGCTGAACGTCCGCGCGGGCCCGCCGATCCTTCAGCCCTGGTGTTCGAAATTCGACGACCAGGGCTGAACGTTGTGGTTTGGCGGCCCCGGGCGACGGGGTTGAACGTTGTGGTTTGGCGGACCCGGGCGACGTGGGCTGGACGGTGCGGTTGGCGGGATGCGCCAGCCCGAGTCAGAGCGCGAGCTGCGTGTAGGCCACCGACTGGAACGAGCGGCGGTGGAGCGCCGAGGGGCCGCGCTCGACGATCGCGGCGCGGTGCTCGGCGGTCGAGTAGCCTGCGTTCTCGGCGAAGCCGAAGCCCGGGTAGAGCTCGTCGGCGCGGCGCATGTAGCGGTCGCGCGTCACCTTCGCGATCACTGAGGCGGCGGCGATCGCCGCGCTGCGCGCGTCGCCGTCGACGACCGCGTGGTGCTCGACCCTGCACGACGGCCCCAGGCGGAAGCCGTCCACGAGGCAGACCGCGCCCGGCACCGCGACCCTCTCCAGGCTGCGCCGCAGCGCCGCGAGGTTGGTCTTGTGCAGGCCGCGCTCGTCGATGCCGCGTACGCAGCGCACCGTCACCGCCACCCGCGCCGCCGCGCGCAATACGGCCGGGTAGAGCTCCTCACGCTCCTCCGGGGAGCGCTTCTTGGAGTCGTCGAGCTCACCGAGGGCGCGCCGGTCGCGCAGGCTCAGCGAGCCGTAGTCGATGAGCACCGCCGCGGCCACGAGCGGCCCCGCGAGCGACCCCCGCCCGGCCTCGTCGCACCCCGCCACGAACCGCGCGCCGAACTCGCGGTCGAACCGGAAGAGCCGCGCCGCCCGCCGCCTACGCCGCTTGACCGCCGCGCTCGCCTTCCTGCCGCTCCCGCTGGCCTTGCTCACGCCCCGAACCTACACCGCGCGGCGGCAGCAAGTCGCCCGCGCCCACGGGATCGAGGTTTCTCCCGCCACCGACGAGGCAAGCCGGTCGCGTCGCGGGCGCCCGCCCGCGGCGAGCTACATGAAGCCGATGCGGTTGATCGGCCAGTAGGTGAAGAACGCCTCGCCGATGATCCAGTCGCGCGGGACCGGGCCCCAGTAGCGGCTGTCGTCGCTCGCCCCGCGGTTGTCGCCCATCATGAAGTAGTGGTCGGGCGGGATCGTGATCTCCTCGGGGAGATTGCACACGTCGCTGCGGCGGCACGGCCGGATGAAGTCCTCCTCCGCGGGCACGCCGTTCACGACCGGGTGGCCGTCCTCGATCCGCAGGCGGTCGCCGGGGCCTGCGACCACCCGCTTGATGAAGTTGGTGTCGGCGCGCTCGGGCGTCGGCTCCGGGCACGCCTGGTTCGGCTGGCGCCGCACGCCGCACTGGCGCCCGGCGGCCTCGGCACCCGCGGGCGGGTGGAAGACGACCACGTCGCCGATCTCGGGATCGGCGCCGAGCTTGTACGTGAAGCGGTTGACGAGGACGCGCTGGCCGACCTCGAGGGTCGGGACCATCGACTCAGACGGGATCGCGTACGGCTTGACGACGAACGCCTGGATCCCGAGCGCGAGCGCGATCGCCATCGCGACGATCACGACCAGCTCCACCAGCGCGCCCAAGCCCGTTGTCGGCTTGGGGATCAAGCGCCGGGATGTCGGTTCGGGGGTCAGGCCTGCTCGTCGCCGTCGCTGCCGCCGGCGGCGTCGTCAGAGCCCTCGTCGGGCGCGGCGGCGTCGCCTGCGGCTTCCTCCCCGCCCTCAGCGGCCTCGGGCTCGCCCTCGCCCTGCGGCTCATCGCCGGCGTCGGCCTCGGCCTCAGCCTCAGCGGGCTCCTCGGCCTCAGCGGACGCCTCGGACTCGCCGCCCTCGGCCTCAGCCTCGGGCTGCTCGGCGCCCTCGGCAGCGTCGGCGCCCTCAGCGCCCTCGGCCTGCGCCTCGGCCTCCTCGGCCACGAGCTCCTCTTCGGCGCCCACGAGATCGTCCTCGATGCCCCAGCGGCGCTCGGCCACGCGGGCGGCCTTGCCCACCCGGCCGCGCAGGTAGTAGAGCTTCGCGCGCCGCACGTCGCCGCGGGCGACGACCTCAAGCTTCTCGATCTTCGGCGAGTGGACCGGGAACACGCGCTCGACGCCCACGCCGAAGGACTGCTTGCGGACCGTGAAGGTCTCGCGCACGCCGGTGCCCTGGCGGGCGATCACGACGCCCTCGAACACCTGGGTCCGGCGCCGATTGCCCTCGACGACCTGGAAGTGGACGCGAACGCGGTCGCCGGGCTCAAACCGCGGGACGCGCTTCAGCTGGCGCTGCTCGATGCTCTCGATGATCGTGCTCATGTCCTGGTGAGGGCTTTGGAGGAAAACCGCCCGCAATCGGGCCGAAAAAATCGCGCGCCCTCAGATCCGTCGAGAGCCCGCGGGCCGCGAATAGTAGCGGACGCCAGAACGGTTCCGGGGACCTCAGCCACCCTCGCGGCGCTGGGCGCGCTCACGGCTGCGAGCGAGCCGCCACTCGCGCACCTTCGCGTGGTCGCCGGAGAGCAGCACCTCGGGCACGTCCCACCCGCGGTAGCTCGCCGGGCGCGTGTAGTGCGGGTACTCGGGCGCGCCGCCGAGCGCCTCGCTGAACGACTCCTCGAGCGCGCTCTCGGCGTGCCCGAGCGCGCCCGGCAGCTTGCGGATCACGGCGTCCGCGATCACCATCGCCGGCAGCTCTCCCCCGGCCACCACGTAGGGGCCGATCGAGACCGCGTCGGTCGCCAGGTGCTCCCGCACGCGCTCGTCGACACCCTCGTAGCGGCCGCAGAGCAGCGCGATCGACGGCTCCTCGGCAAGCTCCCGGGCGAGCGCCTCGTCGAACTGCCGCCCGGACGGCGCCAGCACGATCACCCGCCCCGGCGAGCCCTCGGGCCCGTAGGCGGCCTGCAGCGCGGCGTCCACCACGTCCACGCGCAGCACCATCCCGGCGCCGCCGCCGTAGGGAGCGTCATCGACCTGCCCGCCGGTCAGCGGCGTCGTGTCGCGGTAGTTGAAGAAGCGCAGCTCGTGGCCCTGCGCGATCGCGTTGGTGACGTGCCGCTGGCCTCGGAACCAGTCGAAGGCTTCGGGGAAGAGCGTGAAGAAGTCGATCCGCAAGCCGCGGTGGCCTAGTCGTCCGCTTCGACGATCTCGACCGCGACGCGCCGGCCGTCCCGCGCGCCTGCGGCACGCGCGATCGTGCGGATCGCCTTCGCGACGCGGCCGTCCTTGCCGATCACCCGACCCAGATCATCGTCGGCGACGCGCACCTCGAGGACGAGCTCGTCGTCCTCCTCGAACTCCTCCACGCTGACCGCGCCGGGATCCTCGACGACGGATCGCGCCAGGAACTCGACGAGGTCACGCATGGCGTGTGCGCCTACGAGCCGCTGACCTCGATGCCCTTGGTGCGCAGCAGGCGAGCAACCGTGCGCGTCGGCTGCGCGCCATGGTCGAGCCAGTGCTTCGCGCGCTCGGTGTCGAGCACGATCGTGGAGGGCTCGGTCTGCGGGTTGTAGTGGCCGATCGTCTCGATCGTGCGCCCGTCACGCGGCGAGCGCTTGTCGGCGACGACGACACGCCAGATCGGGTTCTTCTTGGAACCCACCCTTCTCAAGCGAATGCGAACTGCCATTAGCGGGGCCTCAGGTTAGCGGGTGCTCTCCCGGTGGGCTCCCCTACCGCATCCCGCGCAGCAGCTGAGCGGGATCCGGCATCTTGCCGCGCGAGATCGCGGCCATCATCTTCTTCATCTGGCCGAACTGCTTGACGAGCTGGTTGACGGCCTGCACCGTCGTGCCGGAGCCGCGCGCGATGCGCTTGCGCCGCGAGCCGTCGATCACCTCCGGGTGGGCGCGCTCGTAGGGCGTCATCGACAGGATGATCGCCTCGATGCGGTCGAGCTCGCGCTCGTCCATCTTGGCCGAGCGCAGCTGCTTCATCGCCTTGCCCATGCCGGGCATCATCCCCAGCACGTTCGCGATCGGGCCCATCTTGCGGACCTGGCGGAGCTGCTGCAGGAAGTCCTCGAGCGTGAACTGCTTCGTGCGGATCTTGCGCTCGAGCTCGGCGGCCTGCTCGGCGTCGGTGAGCTGCTCGGCCTTCTCGATGAGGCTGAGCACGTCGCCCATGCCGAGGATGCGGCTCGCCATCCGGTCCGGGTGGAACGGCTCGAGCTGCTCGATCCGCTCGCCGACCGACGCGTACATGATCGGCTTGCCGGTGAGCGCCTTCACCGACAGCGCGGCGCCGCCGCGCGCGTCGCCGTCGAGCTTGGTGAGGATCACGCCGTCGAAGTCGGCGCGCTCGCCGAAGGCCTCGGCGACGTTGACCGCGTCCTGGCCCGTCATCGCGTCGAGCACCAGCAGGACGTTGTGCGGCTTGGTGCGCTTGCGGATCGCGACGAGCTGATCCATGAGCTCCTCGTCGACGTGCAGGCGCCCGGCGGTGTCGATGATCAGCACGTCGCGCCCGTCGCGCTTGGCCTGGCCCAGCGCCCACTCGGCGATGTCGACCGGGTCGCGCGAGGTGCCCTGCTCGTAGACGTGCGCGCCGGCGCGCTCGCCCATCGTGACGAGCTGCTCGACGGCCGCCGGCCGCTGCGTGTCGCAGGCGGCGAGCGCCACGTCCTTGCCCTGCTCGCGCAGCTTGCGGGCGAGCTTCGCGCACGTGGTCGTCTTGCCCGAGCCCTGCAGGCCCGCCATCAGGATCACCGTGACCCCGGAGGGCGCGAGCACGAGGTCGCGCTTGGCGCCGCCCATCAGCGCAGTGAGCTCGTCGCTCACGATCTTCACGACCTGCTGGCCGGGATCGAGGCTCTCGAGCACGTCGGCGCCGAGGCAGCGCTCCTTGACGGCCGAGGTGAACTGCTTGACGACCTTGAAGTTGACGTCCGCCTCGAGCAGCGCGAGGCGGATCTCGCGCATCGCCTTGTCGACGTCCGCCTCGGTCAGCTTGCCGCGGGAGCGGACGTCCGAGAGGGTCGCCTGCAGCCGGTCTCCGAGAGCTTCGAACATGCCAAGCGGAGCTTACGGGCTCACCCGCGCCAGAGGGTCGCCGGGCGCGGGCGACGGGCGCCGGCGCCCGGAAGGCCGCCAGCGGCGCGGACCGCCTCCCTGGGACTCCCTTCCCCAAGCGGTCCGCGCCGCCACGCGCCTATCCGGTCCGCCTCGCCCCGCGCACCTGGTCTGGCTCCCCCGACACACCCAGGCGCTGCAGGGCACCGGCGAGTGCGAGCCAGCCGGCGAACTCGACGGTCGTCCCAGCTTCCGTGCTGATCCGGCCGCTGATCGGTTCGACTCCGCGGTCGAGCTCCAAGCGAAGCTCGAGCCGCTCCGGCTGGTCATGGCCACTCACACGCGCAATCGTGCCCCCGCCGCCGCCGGCCCACATCGGGGATGAACCCGTTTCGTCCTGCGGGTTTTCCGCGGCGCGGGCAACGGTGTTTTCGGGGCGGGCCGCCCCGGCCCGGCCCGCCCTCAGGCGGTCAGTTCGCGAACACCTTCTCGCTCTTCGCCGCCTTGCACTTCTTGGTCGCCTTGATGCGGACCGTGAAGGGCTTGAAGTTCGGGTGCGGGTTGTCGATCCCGAGGAGGTACTCCCCGCCGGCCTTGAGCTTGCCGGTCGCGACGGGCTCGTTCCCGAAGAAGAGCCGGACCGTCCGGCCCTCGCGCTTGCAGACCTTCTTGGGCGACTTCACCTTCCCGAAGAAGTGGTCCGGAGCGGGCTGCCCGTTGTCGGTCACCTGGACGGTGATCCGCACGTTCGCCTTCTTCTTCTTGGCGCCCTCGGCGTCGGGCGCGCCCGCGCCCAGGACCAGGACGAGGGCCGCTGCGGCGAGGAGCGCGGTGGCGAGCAGGCCGAGGGATCGGGCTCCTACGAGAGTCATGCGTTTCCTCCGTGTGTCGTCGCTGACGGCGAATCGGCCGCCGTGCCGCCCCCCTGCGCGGCACCCCGCGCGTCGACCAGCACCTGCTCCAGGACGGTGGCGAGCCCGAGCCAGCCCACGAAGGGGATCCGCTCGCCGCCCTCGGCTTCGAGCGCACCGGTGAACGGGGAGCTCTCCGGGTCGAACTCGAGCTGGAGGTTGATGCGCTGGACTGCCACGGGCGTACAGTCGCGCAGGCGCCCACCCACCGCATGAGTGGTCGCCACTCATTTTTTCGTGGCCCGGGCGGCCTACTCCGCGGGGGCGGCGGCCAGCGCTCCCGAGAGCTCCTCGCGCGAGCCGATGTCCAGCTTGCGGTAGACGCGCGAGAGGTGGTTCTCCACGGTGCGTGGCGAGAGGAAGAGCGTCTCGGCGATCTCCTTGTTCGCCATCCCGCCCGCGGCGAGCTCGGCGACCCGGCGCTCCGCCGCGGTGAGCGAGTCGGCGCCGCTGAACTGCAGACGGCGCGGCTTGGCGCCGGCCACCTTGAGCTCCTCGTGGGCGCGGGCGGCGAGCCGCGTGAGCCCGCACTCCTGCGCGAGCGCCACCGCTTCGGTGAGCGCCTCGCGAGCGTCCTTGCGCGCCCCGGCACGGCGCAGCGTCTCGCCGAGGTCGCAGAGCGCGAGCACCCGCTCGCGGCGCGCGGGCGCCTCGGCGAGCACGTCGGCTGCCTCGC
>PKER01000210.1 GCA_002919115.1 bacterium | reverse complement strand
CTTGCGATCCCCTCGTCGTCGCTTGAGCCGGAGGCGTCGAACGTGACCGGCGTGCCTGCGAAGACCTCGAGGGCGTCGGCGCGGAGCTCGGCGGTGGGCGGCTGGTTGGGGACGGCCGCCACGGCCCACACCTCACTCCCCAGGAAGGTCGTCTCCTCCACGGCGTTCGTCGCCGTGTCGATCACGGAGACGTTGTCGCTAAACCAGTTGGCGACGTAGGCGCGCTTGCCGTCGGGCGTGAGGGCGATGAACCTGGGGTAGGTGCCCACTGGGATCGTCGCCTCGACGGCGTTCGTGTCCGTGTCGATGGCCAGGACGTTGTCCTTGTCCACGTCGGCCACATAGAGCGTCTTCCCGTCCGGGGTGATCGCCATCCCCTAAAGATCGACCATGCGGTCGTCGTCGATCCGCCCGACCTCCTTGTGCGTTTCGGTGTCGATCACGGAGATGTCCTGGTAGTTCGCGACGTAGGCGCGCTCGCCGTCCGGGGCGAAGGCCACGCCGACCGGCCGGTCGCCTGCCCCGACCGACCCCACCAGCTTGTCCTCGTTCGTGTCGATCGCACTGACTCGTGCAAGGCTCACGACATACGCGAGGCCGCCGCGGGGGCTGATCGCGATGTCGGACGCGTGGGCCGGGCCCGCGATCTCCGCGACGATCTTGTGCGAGCGGGTGTCGATCGCGTAGATGGTGCCCGAGCTCAAATCCGTGACGTAGAGCTTCTCGCCGTCGGGCGTGATCGCAGCTGCTTCCGCGATGCCCCAGGGACCCTCGACCGGGTCCTGGGCCTCCCCGTCCTCGATCGGCACCAAGCCGCCGTGCGTATCAGGGAAGACAGCCCACGTCGGCACATAGACGGTGTGGGCTTCGGCCTGGGATGCGAGGCCGAGCCAGGCGATCGAGCAGGCGACGGCGGCTGCTACGGCGATTACCCCCGAGAAAAGCTTCATGAGCGTCCCCCATGCATCGTTTCCCTGAGTCGCTAGGGAAGCTAGCCATACCCCCGAGGAAGCTGCGTGCATCTCTCCCTGCGACCGGCCGGAAAACTAACAGCATGCGGGTCCGCAGTCCACGAATTCGCAAGCTCGCTGGTTGCGGCGCCGCGGCGCGGGACGCTACAGCGTGATCGATCCCGACGGCTCGGTCCTCTATTACCCCCCCCGGGCTTGGGCGCTCGCTGCGCGTCGAGGCGCGCTCCCCGGGCGGCCAGCGGCGCGTGGCGATGCGCGGGGTCCCCGTTCGCGCGCGCTGAACGCGAGGGGGCCCGATCAGGGCTTGAGCCGGCGCCCGGTCGAAAACAGGTACTGCGCCCAGACGACGAGAACCGACGCGATCACCGCGAGCACGGCGGCGGACAGCCACGGGCTCACGTCCGCGTCGGCCAGAAAGCCGTAGCGCAGCGCCGAGACCACGTAGAAGAGCGGGTTCGCGTGGGAGGCCTCCTCCCAGGGCGCGCCGAGGTTCTCGACCGAGTAGAAGACGCCGCCCAGGAACGTCAGCGGCAGGATCACGATGTTGTTGACGAACTGGATGTGGTCGAACGTATGCGCGTAGATGCCCACGATCGTCCCCAGCGCGCCGAAGCCGACGAGCAGGAGCGGGACCACCACGAGCAGATACAGCGGCCGCTCGATCGGCGCGCCGGTGAGCGGCGCGGCGAGCGCGGTGAGCGCGCCGCCGATCATGAGCGCGCGGAAGTAGCCGCCCACGTTGAAGCCCAAATTCATCTGCCACGCGTACATCGGCGCGGCGAGCACGTCGTCGATGTAGCGGTCGTTGCGCGCCTGGAAGATCGTGCTCGCGTTGTTCGAGTAGACCGCCTGCGCCATCGCCATCGCGATCAGCCCGGGCACGATGAAGATCTCGTAGGGGTAGCCGTGGATCTCGCTGATCCGCCCGCCCAGCGAGAGGCCGAAGACGATGATGAAGAGCAGCGAGGAGACGATCGGCGCGAGCGTGGTCTGGGTCCACAGCCGGAGCACCCGGTGGCACTCGCGCAGCGAGAGCCAGAGGAACCCGCGCCAGGGCTCGGGCGCCTCGAAGGGCTGCTCCGCGTACGCGCGGCCGGTCATGCCGGCACCTCCTCCTCGCGCGCGGCGGCGAGCCGCCCGGTGGCGACGGTCTTGAGGTAGACCTCCTCGAGGGTCTGCGCCTCATAGCGGCGCTTGAGGCCGTCCGCCGTGTCGCGCGCGACGATCCGCCCGCCGCTGATCAGCGCGATCTCCTCGCAGAGCGCCTCCGCCTCCTCGAGGTAGTGGGTGGTGAGCACGATCGTCGTCCCCTGCTCGTGCAGGCGGCGGATGTAGCGCCAGAGCTCGTGCCGCAGCTCGAGGTCTACGCCCGCGGTCGGCTCGTCGAGGATCACGAGCCGCGGCTCGTGCAGGAGTGCGCGGGCGAGCAGCAGGCGCCGCTTCTGGCCGCCCGAGAGCTTCGGGGCGCGCACGTCGGCCTTCGCGCGCAGGTCGAACACGTCGATCATCTCGTCGGCGCGGCGGGCCGACTCGGCGCGGGTCATCCCGTAGTAGCCGCCGTGGTAGATGAGCGTCTCGCGCACGGTGAGGAACCGGTCGAGGTTGGGCTCCTGCTCGGCAATCCCGATCATCCGCCGCGCGGCGAGGCTCGAGTTGGGGAGCCCGAACACCCGGATCTCGCCGCCGGTCGGGCGCAGCAGGTTGCAGACGGCGCTGATCAAAGTCGTCTTGCCGGCGCCGTTCGGCCCGAGCAGCCCGAAGAAGCTCCCGGCCGGCACCTCGAGGTCCAATCCGCCGAGCGCGAGCGTCCCGTCGTCGTAGCGCTTGGCAAGTCCTCGGATCGAGAGCGCAGCTTCGGCCATCGCGTCAATGATGGCGACCCCGCTTTGCGACCCGGCCGAGGCGGATCCGTCACGCACGGGCGCACGAATCCGCCTCACACCCCGAAGTGAGGCGGATATGTACGGCTATGTCGAACAAATCCGCCTCACTCGGGTGGCGGGGGGCTTGGGGTCAGCGGGCGCGCGCGCCCGCGGCCGCGGGCTCCCCCGCGTCCTCGGGCAGGCCGTGGCGCTCGACCACGCGCTCGTAGTTCAGGCGGAGCATCGCGATCACGTCGGCGACGTCCGCCTCGCTCTCGATCCCGCGCGAGGCCCAGCCCTCCTTGCGCGGGAACACCGGGTGGAAGTCGATCCGGCCCTGCGCGTAGAGCGCGCGCCAGACGTGCTTGGGGAAGCCGAAGTGGGCGACGTGGTCGCCGTGCAGATGACCGATCTCGCGCGCGCCGACGCGGAAGGACCACTCCCCCCGCCGGCCCGTGCCCGCGCGCACGCCGGGCCAGGAGGTGACCTCCTCGGTGATCCGCTGGTTTGCCCCTCGGACTGGGCTCACTCGAACTCCTTTCGTCGCTGCCTGGGGTAGGAGGAGCGACCGTACAACTTCAAGTGCGGTTGAAGTCAAGGGCGCGCGGTGTGAGCCGTAACCGCGCACTCGCGACCCCCCTCCCCACCACTTCGCACTTACGGCTCCCGGGGGGAGCCGTATCTGCGCGCCCGCGGACCGGACGCTCGCGAGATCGCGGTTGAGGCTCCCGGGAAGCCGTAACCGCGAAGTCGCGAGGGCGTGGTTTTCGAGGTCGCGGTTGGGGCCGGGCACAATTCGCCGACCACGATCAAGGAGGAACCGCGATGGCCTACCGCACGCTCAAGGCAGCCGACGCCTTCTGGCGCCCCTCGAACGCCATGGGTGTGGACAACACCGACCTCGCCAGGCAGCTCGAGGCGACCAAGCTCGGCGCGCGGCTCTGGCGCCTCGCCCCCGGGCAGGCGTCCACCTGGCACCGGCACCGCGAAGAGGAGGAGCTCTACGTGCTGCTCGAGGGCACCGGCCGCGTGCGGGTCGGCGACGACGTGCTCACGCTCTCGCGGCTCGACGCCCTGCTCGTCGAGCCGGAGACGCTCCGCCAGGTGTTCAACGACACCGATGAGGACGCGCTCTGGCTCGTGGTCGGCGCGCCGCAGGAGGCGGCGAACACGCTCGAGATGTCCGAGGAGGAGCTCGCCTGGCGCTACCCCGACGGCCCCACGGCGCTGCCCCCGCAGCTCGGCGGCGGCCACCGCGCTCCCTGAGCGCCCAGCCCAGGGGGTGCGCCTGGGCAGCGTGAGCGCGCCGAGCGCGAGCGCGAGCGCAATACACCCGGCCACCACCCCCACGTCCAGCCACAGGCGCGCGCCGATGTCGTTCGCCGCGACCTTGACGAGGCCGTCGTACGCGTAGGCGAAGGGCAGCGCGTCGGAGATCGTCGGCCAGTCGGTGGAACGTCGCCCAGAGGTCGCGACGCAGCACCGGGTCGAGGCCGACCGTCGGCTCGTCGAGCACCAGCCGGTCGGCACGCTCTCCGGGGGACTGACCGGGCCGCTCGGCGGGCGGTGAAAAATCGCCCTTGACTTCAAGTCGAGTTGAAGTTCTAGGGTGCCTTGCACCCGAAACTGGACAAGAACAACGCCTGGAGGCCCATCCCCCATGACTCAACTTTCGACCGACGCGGCCGTCGCGGCGGCCGCGGCGTTGCGCGCGCGAGCGCGAGGAGCGGTGACCGCCCCCGGAGACGAGGCCTACGACGACGACCGCCTCGTCTTCAACGCCGCCATCGACCGCCGGCCCGCGGCCATCCTGCGCGCCGCCGACGCGGACGACGTGGCGGCCGCCGTGCGCGTCGCGGGCGAGCACGGCTTAGACGTCGCCGTGCGCGGCGGGCGCCACAGCTTCGCCGGGCTCGGCGTGGCGGACGACGCCATCGTGATCGACACCCGCGACCTCGACGACCTCGAGATCGACCCCGAGGGGCGCGCCGCCTGGGCGGGCGCCGGGCTCACGGCGGGCGCCTACACGGCGGCCACGGCCGAGCACGGCCTCGTGACCGGCTTCGGCGACCACCCCGACGTCGGCATCGCCGGGATCACGCTCGGCGGCGGGCTCGGCTACCTCAGCCGCAAGCGCGGGCTCACGATCGACGAGCTGCTCGCGGTCGAGCTCGTCACCGCGGGCGGCGAGCGCATCGTCGCCGATGAGGAGAACCACCCCGACCTCTTCTGGGCGCTGCGTGGCGGCGGCGGGAACTTCGGCGTGGTCACGAGGCTGCGCTACCGCCTGCACGAGCTCGGGCCCGTGCTCGGCGGGATGCTCATCCTCCCCGGCTCGCCGGAGATCCTGCGCGGCTACATCGAGGCGCTCGACGCCGCTCCCGAGGAGCTCACGGCGATCTCGTCCGCGATGCTGGCGCCGCCGATGCCGTCCATCCCCGAGGAGCTCCACGGCTCCCCGGTGATCCTGGGGCTGCTGCTCTACGCCGGCGACCCCGACGAGGGACAGCAGGCGCTCGAGCCCGTCCGCGCGCTCGCGACGCCGCTCCTCGACGACGTGAAGCCGATCCGCTACGCCGAGCTGTACGAGGGCGAGGAGGGCCCGCCGCGCGGCGCGTTCTCGGTCCGCGCGGAGCTGCTCGACGAGCTCACCGACGCCCAGCTCGAGGCGGCGTTCGCCTACCCGCAGGAGAACCCGCCGCCGGCGATCGGCGCCCTGCAGTTCCGGGTGCTGGGCGGCGCCATCTCGAGGGTCCCCTCCGACGCGACCGCCTACGCCCACCGCGAGCGACGGCTGATGGTGAACGTCGCCGCGATGCTGCCCGGGGCCACGGACGGCGCCCCGGTCGACAACTGGGCCGACGAGTTCGCGCGGGCGCTCGGGATCGGCGACGGCCCGGTCTACGTGAACTACCTGGGCTCGGACGCCGCCGACCGGGTCGGCGACGCTTACCCGGAGCCGACGCTCGCCCGCCTCGCCGAGGTCAAGCGGCGCTATGACCCGAGCAACCTGTTCCGCGGGAACGTCAACGTCGCGCCCTGAAGGGCCCAAAGAAAACGGGCGCCGCACCCGAAGGTGCGGCGCCCGTTGGCCCATCCCCTCAGCAGCGATCTCAGGCCTGCTTGACGACCTCGAGATCGAGCTGAAGCTTCACCTTGTCGGCGACCACCGCGTTGCCGGAGCCGAGCACGGCGTTGAACTTCATCTGGAAATCCTTGCGCGAAACGACGCCGTTCGCCTCGATCCCCAGGACCTGCTTGCCCTCCATGTTCTCACCGACGCCGGTCACCTCGGCCTCGAGCTCCACCTCGCGGGTGACGCCGTTCATGGTCAGGTCGCCCACGACCTTGAAAGTGTCCTCGCCGGTGACCTCGAAGCGCTTCGACTCGAAGCGGATCTCCGGGTTCTTCTCGGCGTCGAAGAAGTCCGGCGAGCGCAGGTGCGCGTCGCGGTCGGCGACGCCGGTGTCGATCGACTCGACCTTCGCGGTCCCGTAGGCGCGGGCGTCCTCGAGGCTCTCGCCCACCTCGATCGTGCCCTCGAACTCGCGGAACTCGCCGCGCACCGTGGACACGCCAAGGTGCTTGACCGCGAATCCGGCCTTCGAGTGGGCCTGGTCGACCACCCAGGTGCCGACCGGAATCAGGGTGCTGGTGGTTGCGCTGGTCGTCATCTCAGTAGCTCCTCGCTGTCCTTAAGAATACTTGTTTGCAGGCGCAACTATAACATATATTTGACGGATCAACTACTTTTCGCCTGCAGGTTCACCCCTCGCAGCGGCGTTTACCGGCATCCGTCGCCGCGGTTAGGGTGTCGGCGTGGCAAGCGCGAACTACGACCGAAACCCAGACTTGAGCGAGACAGCCGCCGGCGCTTGGCGCAACCTCCTGGTCGCCCATTCGCGCCTGATCCGGGCACTCGACGCCGAGCTGCGCGAGAAGCACAACGTGACCCTCGGCGACTTCGACGTCCTGGTCCAGCTCTTCGAGACCGAACGCGGGCGCCTGCGTATGCACGACATCGCCGAGGCGGTGGTCCTGAGCCCGAGTGGGCTGTCGCGCCGGGTGGACCGCCTCGAGCGGGCGGGCCTCGTCCAGCGCAACCGCTCGAAGGAGGACGCCCGCAACGTCGAGGCGAGCCTCACCCCCCAGGGCCGGCGGCTCTTCGAAAAGCTGCGCACGACCCACCGCGCCGGCGTGAACGAGCGCTTCGCGAGCAAGTTCACCGAGGCCGAGCTCAGCACCCTGCGGGAGCTCCTCAGCCGCCTCGCCGAAGGCCACCCGCTCGCGCGTTAGCGCTAACGCGTCAGATCCAGCCCGAGCCAGACGATCGCGATCGTCGCCAAAAAGACGAGCGCGTTCAGCACGTTCGACCCCGGGAACCGCGTGTGCAGGGCGGTGAGCGCGATCACCGCGACCACGAGGCCGAGCTTGAGGTGCAGCGTGCCCGAGTCCCACAGGCCGAACTCCGAAGCCATCGCGGCGCCCGTCGCGAGCAGGACGAGGAGCGCGATCGCCGAGCCCACGCCGAAGCGCCGCGCGACCGCGCGCATGCGCTCGGGGTCGCGGCCGCTCCGGACCGCCGGCACGACCACGGCGGCGAGCATGATCTGCCCGCCCACGAAGAACGCCATCGCCAGGACGTGCAGGAACAGCACGATGAGCCAACCCGTCGTCATGCCAACGCCTCCTTTATCTCGCGTGCATCCCAGCCTGCGCCCGCGATCACCGCGACGCACCCTGCACGGTCCGGGTCGTGCGGCTCCCAGCGCGTGAGCCTCGCCGCCGGCGCGAGCGCCTCGAGCAGCCCCGAGGTTATGCCACGGTGCAGCGTGCAGACCACCTCCGGTCGCTCGCGCACCGAGGCCGCGTACGGGCAGTTGCACAGCTCGCAGCGCACCGTCCTCCCCGCTCCCCGCTCGAGGCGGGGCTCAAAACCGAGCGCGGCAAGCGCCTCGCGGAAGGCCGCCGCCGGGCGCGCGCGGCGCGGCGCGAGCTCCCTGCCGATCTCCCTGCCGGTGGCCT
>PKER01000071.1 GCA_002919115.1 bacterium | reverse complement strand
CGCGCACCCTGCAGCGCGGCCGCGCCGATGCCGCCGATGCCGACCACGACCACGGTGTCGCCGGGGCGGGGCTCGCCCAGGGAGACGGCCGAGCCCCCGCGCGCATCCTCGTTCGGGCCCTCGCTCGCCTCGCGCTACACCCCGCGCGACACCGACGAGCCGCTCGTCGCCGACGAGCTGCGCCTCCTCGAGCAGGCGGTCGAGCACGAGGTGCCCGTCCTCGGCCTGTGCTTCGGCGGGCAGGCGCTCGCCGCGGTCCTCGGGGCGCCGATCGAGCCCGCGCCCGAGCCGGAGCTCGGCTGGTACCGGCTCGAGTCCGACGACCCCGAGCTGATCCCGCCCGGGCCGTGGCTCGAGTGGCACTACGAGCGCTTCGGGGTGCCGGCGGGCGCGACGGAGATCGCCCGCACGAAGGTGGCGCCGCAGGCCTTCGTCTACGGCCCGCACCTCGCGGTGCAGTTCCACCCGGAGAGCACGGTCGAGACCGTGTCGCGCTGGGCCCGCAAGGACCACGAGCGCCTGGAGAAGCTTGGAATCGAGGACGGCGTGGCCCTGCTCGACGGGCCCGCCGAGCAGCAGGAGGCGGCGCGCGTCCAGGCGTTCCGCCTGTTCGACGAGTTTCTCGCGCGAACGCAGAGACAGGAACACGAGCCCGTTGCTGAGCAGACCGCATCAGGCAGGGAGAGAGGTGAGAGTTGATGGAGGAGACCCAGTTGGCGCAGAGCCACCTGGCGGCTCTTGACGGAGACCAACCGGTCACGTCGGTCCGCGTCGTGTACCCGGACCTGCACGGCTACCCGCGGGGCAAGGACGTCCCCGTCGCGGCGTTCGACCACGTCGCCGAGGACGGCCTCGCGTTCTGCGCGGCGATCATGGGGACTGACCTGCGGCACACGCCGGTCACCGGCCCCGAGGAGGGCTACCCGGACCTGATCGTCCGCCCGGACCTCGACACGATCACCCGGGTGCCGTGGGAGCCGGGGATCGCCTGGTGCATCGGCGACGTGTACCGGGCCAACTCGCACCATCCCGAGCCCGCCGACCCGCGCGGGGCGCTGCGCCGCGCGATCGCCGCGTTCGCGGAGCTCGGCCTCGAGCCGGTCGTCGGCCCCGAGATCGAGTTCTTCCTCGTGGAGCGCGACCCGGAGGCGCCGAACGGCATCCGCCGCTACGTCGACGAGCTCTCGATGGTCTACACGGTCGGCCCCCAGGCGGACCCCCGCAACGTCGTCCGCCCGATCTCGGAGGCGCTCGCGCAGATCGGCCAGGGCGCGTTCGCGGTCTGCCACGAGTACATGAACTCGCAGTACGAGATCAACATCCGCCACGCCGAGGCGCTGACCGCGGCCGACCGGGCGTTCCGCCTCAAGTCCGCGGTCAAGGACATCGCCGCCCAGCACGGCCTGATCGCGACGTTCATGGGCAAGCCGTTCAACGACCAGGGCGGCTCGGGCTTCCACCTGCACGTCTCGGTCGACCGCGACGGCGCCAACGCGTTCGCCGACCCGGACGCCGACGGGGGCGTCTCCGACGAGCTGCGCCACTTCTCGGCCGGCGTGCTCGCCCACGGCCCGGCACTGATGGCGTTCCTCAACCCGACCATCAACGCCTACCGCCGCTTGGTGCCCGACTCGCTCGCGCCGGTGCGCTGCAACTGGGGCTGGGACAACCGCACGACCTTCATCCGCATCCCGCCCGAGCGCGACGGCGGGACGCGCATCGAGATCCGCGTGGGCGACGGCAGCGCCAACCCGTACCTGGCGATCGCCGCGGTGCTGTTCGCCGGCCTGCGCGGCCTCAAGGAGGAGCTTGAGCTGCCCGAGCCGGTCGAGGGCGATGCCTACGCGCTCGGCGAGAAGGCCGGCGGCCCCTTGCCGACGACCCTGGCCGAGGCGCTGGACGCGCTCGAGGCCGACGAGTACATCGCGGGCCAGCTCGGCGCCCCGACGGTGGAGACGTTCGTCGCGCTCAAGCGCTTCGAGCTCGAGCGTTTCCACCAGTGGACGTCCGACTGGGACATCGCGGAGTACCTGTACCACCTGTGAACTGGCGGGAGGACTAGTCCAATGACCACACAGACGCTGGAGACGGTCAGCCTCGACGAGATCGACCTCTCCGACCACGACGCGTTCGTCGAACGCGTCCCTCACGAGTGGTTCGCGACGCTCCGCCGCGAGGCGCCCGTGTTCTTCAACCCCGAGCCGGACGGCCCCGGCTTCTACGCGATCACCCGTTACGAGGACATCCGCGCGGTGCACCGCGACTGGGAGACCTTCTCCTCGGAGAAGGGCGGCACCTCGCTGGAGGACCTCGACGAGGAGGCGATCGAGGCGCGCAAGTCGATGATCGACATGGACCCGCCGCGGCACGACGAGCTGCGCGGGATGATCGCGCGCCGCTTCACGCCGCGCGCGGTGCGGGTGTGGGAGGACCACATCCGCAAGACCACCAACGAGGTGCTCGACGCCGCCCTGCCCAAGGGCGAGTTCGACTTCGTCCGCGAGGTCTCCTCGGAGATCCCGATGCTGGTGTTCGCGGAGATCCTCGGGGTCCCGAAGGAGGACCGGCGCACGATCATCGAGCTCGGCGACCGGCTGCTCGGCAACACCGACCCGGAGTTCGCCCTGCCGAGCGACGATTCCCACCGGCTGCTCCCGTTCTCGAGCCCGGCCGCGCTCGACATGTTCGAGTACGGCCGCAGGCTCGCCGCGGAGCGCCGCAAGGAGCCGCGCGACGACCTGATCACGCAGCTCGCCTTCGAGCCGCTCACGCAGCGCGAGTACGACGTGTTCTTCGTGCTGCTCGCGACCGCCGGCAACGAGACGACCCGGCACACGATCACGCACGGCCTGATCGCGCTCACCGAGTTCCCGGACCAGCTCGAGCGGCTGCGCAACAACCCGGAGCTGATGGAGACCGCCGCGGATGAGATCCTGCGCTGGGCGACGGCGGTGCACCACTTCAGGCGCACCACGACCCGCGAGGTCGAGATGCACGGCGTGAAGATCCCCGAGGGCGCGAAGGTCACGACCTGGTTCACCTCGGGCAACCGCGACGAGACGGTCTTCGAGAACCCGTACACGTTCGACGTCGGGCGCAAGCCGAACAAGCACATGACCTTCGGCCCGGGTGGGATCCACCACTGCATGGGCGCTCACCTCGCGAAGCTCGAGGTGAGGATCGTCTTCGAGGAGCTTCTGCGGCGCGTGAGCTCCTGGGAGATCATCGGCAAGCCCGAGCGCCTGCGCTCGAACTTCTTCAACGCAGTCAAGCGGCTGCACGTGCGCATGGAGGGGGAATGAGATGAGCGGACCCGCAAGCGACATGATCGGCGCGATCGACCACGTCCGGCTGCGCGTCGCCGACCTCGACGAGGCGGCCGAGCGCTGGGCGCGGCAGTTCGGGCTCACCGAGCGCGCGCGCGAGCCCGGCCGGGTGGCGCTTTCTTGCGACGACGAGCCCAAGGCGCTTGAGCTCGTGCCGGGCGAGCCCGGCCTCGAGCACGTCGGCTACCGGCTGCGGCGCGGCTGGTCGCTGGAGGACGCGGCCGCGCGCCTGCGCGCCCACGGGGTGGAGTACACCGAGGTGGACGGCGAGCTCGCCTTCCGCGACCCGGAGGGCCACGGGGTGCGGCTCGTCCCCTACCGCAAGCAGGAGTGGGTCCAGCACGCCCGGCCGGCCGACCGCCAGCCCGTCGGCCACCCGCGCAAGCTCGGCCACGTCAACTTCCTGACGGCCGACATCCAGGGCCAGGTCGACTTCTACACCGCGGTGCTCGGCATGCGGGTCACCGACTGGCTTGGCGACGACGGCGTGTGGCTGTACGTGAACTCGGACCACCACGTCCTCGCGTTCATCAACAAGGGCTACGCGCACCTGCACCACCTGGCCTTCGAGGTGATCGACATCGGCCAGATGCGCGCCGCGCTCGACCACCTCGGCCGCCACGGGCGCTGGGTGGCCTGGGGGCCGACGCGCCACGGCGTGGGCGGCAACATCGCCTCGTACGTGCGGATCACCGAGGAGCCGCTCTTCGTCGAGCTCTACTGCGACATGGAGCAGCTCGAGCCCGACCACGAGGCGCGCCGCTGGCCCGACAACCGCTTCTCGTCGAACACCTGGGGCGCGCTTCCGCCGCGCTCCTACTTCCGCTTCGACGAGAAGGCGATCGAGTCGGAGCGCGAGAGCGCCGAGCTGCTCGTGGGGGTGCCCGCTTGAGCGACCGCGCGACAGGGCCGGGGCTGCGCGGGTACACGGTCCCGCGCACGCCCACCGGCCGCGCGAGCCTCGTGCCGCGGCCGCCGTGGCACTACGTCGGCGACTTCATGGTCGTCGACTACTGGGCCGACCCCGACGCCTGCGTGGCGCTTTTGCCCGAGGGGCTTGAGCCGCATCCCGACCCCGGCCGCTGCGCGGCGATCTTCGTCGACTGGCAGTCGTGCTCGGAGGGCGGCGAGGAGCTCGTCGACCCGGCGCGCTCGCAGTACCGGGAGTTCTTCATCGTCATCAACGGCCTGCTCGACGGCGAGGAGGTCACGACCTGCCCGTTCATCTGGGTCGACCAGGACTTCGCGCTCGCCCGCGGCTGGATCCAGGGCTTCCCGAAGAAACTGGGCCAGGTCTGGATGACGCGCACGTTCGGGCTCGACGTCGCCGCCGACCCGGGCACCGCGCCCGGCGCGCGCTACGGCGCGACCTGCTCGGCGCGCGGGCACCGGATCGCGGAGATGACGCTGACCGTGGAAGGGGAGAGCGCCGAGGGCCCCCGGCACAACGCGCCGCCGCTCGTGAACGTCCGCCACTTCCCGCGCCTGGAGGCCGGGCGGCACGACGAGCCGGCGGTGCACGAGCTGGTGCGGGCGAAGAGCCGGGACCGCGCCGCCTCGGCGGTGCTCGAGGGCGAGGCGACCCTGGCGCTGCACCCGGCGCCGGGCGAGGAGCACGACGCGCTGCAGCCGGTGCGCGTCGGGCGCGGCTACCGGCTCACCTTCGCCTACACCGTCGATGACCTCGAGACCGTGAGGGGGTACGCGTGAGCGCGCAGGGCGAACGCGTCGAGGTCGCGGGCGTCGCGGTCTCGACGGACCACTTCATCGGCGGCGACCGCGTCGCAAGCGAGCGCCGCTTCGACGACATCTCGCCGGTCACCGGCGAGAAGATCGCCGAGGTCGCGCGCGCGGGTGAGGCGGAGGTCGACCGCGCGGTGCGCGCGGCCCACGACGCCTTCCCGGAGTGGGCGGCGCTCGGCCCCGAGGGCCGGGCGGAGCATCTGCGCCGCCTCGCCGACCTGATCGAGGAGCACAACGACCGCCTCGCCGCGGTCGAGTGCATGGACATGGCGATGCTCCTGCGCTCGCTGCGGGCGCGGGTGATCCGCCGCGGCGCGCGCAACTTCCGCTCCTACGCGGACCTCGCTGTCGCCTACGAGGAGCGCGACTGGCGCTCGCAGGGCACGTGGAACCGGGTCCAGCGGATGCCCGCCGGCCCGGCCGCGGTGATCACCCCGTGGAACGCGCCGTTCATGCTCTCCACCTGGAAGGTGGCGCCGGCGCTCGCGGCGGGCTGCACGGTCGTGCTCAAGCCGGCCGAGTGGTCGCCGCTCTCCGCTTCGCTGCTCGCCGACCTCACCGTCGAGGCCGGCTTCCCGCCCGGCGTCTTCAACGTGATCCAGGGGATCGGCGAGGAGGCCGGTGCCGCGCTGGTCGCGCACCCGCTGCTGCGGCGGGTCTCGTTCACCGGATCGCCCGAGACCGGGCGGCTGATCGGCCAGGCGGCCGCAAAGAACCTCGTGCCGTTCACGGCGGAGATGGGCGGCAAGGGGCCGCTGCTCGTCTTCGAGGACGCCGACCTCGACGCCGCGGTCGCGCAGGCGGCCAACCAGTACGACGACTCGGGGCAGGTCTGCCTGGCCGGCACCCGGCTGCTCGTGCAGGAGTCGATCGCGGCGGAGTTCACCGAGCGCCTGCACGCGGCGATCGACGAGCACGTGCTCGGCGACCCGCGCGAGGATGAGACCACGATCTCGCCGCTCATCCACCCCGACCACCTCGCGCGCGTCGAGGGCTTCGTCGAGCGCGCGCGGGAGGCGGGCGACCGGATCGTGCGCGGCGGGCGACGCGCGGACGCCGGGGAGCTCTTCTACGAACCGACGCTGATCGAGCCGCGCTCGAACGACTCGGAGGTCGTCCAGCGTGAGGTGTTCGGGCCGGTGCTCACGCTGCAGACGTTCCGCGATGAGGCCGAGGCGGTGGAGCTGGCCAACTCCACCGAGTACGGCCTCTCGGCGATCATCTACACGGGCTCGATGGGGCGCGCCGACCGGATCGGCAGGGCGGTCCGCGCCGGGGTCGTGTGGGTCAACACCTTTCTCGTCCGGGATCTCACCGCGCCCTTCGGGGGCATGGGGATCTCGGGAATCGGTCGCGAGGGCGGGGACTACGCCCTCGACTTCTACTCCGACCTCAAGTCTCTGCAGATCCGGGAGGGATCGGTGAGCTGAGGACGGGCCAATACAGGGATCCGGTCACACGGAACAGAGGAGGAGAGGCAAACAGATGGAGGCACAAACGTCAGGTGCCCAGCAGCTCGAACGAAGAGCGGTAGGGCTGCCGACGGCGATCAGCACGGTCTTCGGGCTGATCGTCGCCAGCACCGTCCTGCTCAGCGTCGGCCAGGGATACGCCGCGAGCTGGATCTTCCTGATCGCGATGGCGCTGGCGCTGCTGACCATGTACATGCAGGCGCTGAGCTTCTCGGAGCTCGCGACCCTGATCCCGAAGGCGGGCTCGATGAACGAGTACGTCCGCGCGGGCCTGGGTCCGTTCTTCGGCTCGCTCACCGCGCTGATGGGCTACATCGCGATCGTGATCTTCCCGGGCGCCGCCGAGGCGGCGCTGCCGTCGATCGTGCTGAGCGACTTTTTGGGGCTCGGCGGGTCGACGACCTTCTGGGTCGCGGTCATCGTCGTGATCGTCGCGGCGATCAACATCGCGGGCGTCCGCCAGTTCGCGGCGGTCGAGATCACGCTCACCGGGCTGATCGCGCTCTCGCTCGGGATCCTCGGGATCATCGGCCTCCTCGGCCTGGGCGTGAACGACCCGATCGGGCCGGCGCTGCCGTCGATCGACTTCGAGTGGGGGATCCTGAGCGGCCTGCTCGGGCTCGCCGTGTTCGCGTTCGTCGGGCTCGAGTACACCTGCCCGCTCGCCGAGGAGCTCGAGGAGCCCAAGCGCCAGCTCCCGCTCGGCATGTTCCTCGGGCTCGCGCTGATCGCCGTGCCGCTCACGCTGTACGGGTTCGCAGCGACCCGCTACGTGCCCGCCGACCAGCTCGGCGATCCCGCGAACCTCGCCTACATGGACATCGCGATCGCGATCCTGGGCGACTTCGGCAAGTGGTGGATCGGCCTGATCTCGGTGGCGGCGACGATCTCGACGCTGAACGCGGTGGTCGCCGGCGTGCCGCGTCTGCTCTACGGCATGGCCCACACCCAGCAGGCGCCGCGCGTGTTCGGGCACCTTCTGCCGTCGACCCGGACCCCGGCGTTCGGGATCATCGTGGTCTCCCTCCCGCCGCTGCTCATGAACGCGTTCGGCTGGGCTTCCTCGGAGACGTTCATCGAGCTGATCCTCGCCGGCGTGCTCGGCTGGGCGACCGCGTACATCCTGATCCACATCACGCTGATCGTGCTGCGGATTCGCGAGCCGAACGCGGTGCGCCCGTTCAAGGCGCCGCTCGTCCCGCTCCCGCAGCTGATCGGGACGGCGCTGCTCATCTGGGCCGCGGTGAAGATCTTCCCGGACCCGGAGATCCGCGACCACATCTACCGCGACTACCTGATCTTCCTCGGGATCTCGGTCGCGGTGTGCCTCG
>PKER01000383.1 GCA_002919115.1 bacterium | reverse complement strand
CCGCGATCACGTCCGCCGCGTTCCCGAACACGAAAAAGGCCATCTGGCCGAACTCGGCCCGGACCGCCGTTTGCACGTCCTCGATCGAGCGTCCGGCCTTGAGCATTTCGGTGATGAACTCCTGAATCCTGAGCGTCTCCTCGTGGAACGCCTGCAAGGTGGCGCGATCGGTCGGTTCGCTGTGTCCCGGTATCACCGTGTCGAACTCGAGCTCGAGCACGCGCTCGACGTCGGCCTCCTCCCCCGCGAGCGACGCCGCGTAGAGGACGTTGTCGGCCACGGTACCCTCGAGCAGCGCCGGGAGCTGCGGCACGAGCGCCACCTCGCGGCGCAGCGCCCGCGGGTCGAGCTCGCGGACGTCGCGGCCGCGGTAGAGCACGGCGCCGCGGTCGGGGTCGGCGAGCCGGTTGAGCAGCCTGAGGATCGTCGACTTCCCCGACCCCGACGGGCCCACGATGCACGTCGCCCCCTCCGGCAGCCGCGCGTTCACGCCATGCAGCACGCGCTTGCCGGCGCGGTCGAGATGGACGTCCCGCAGCTCGAAGAGCACGCTGCGATTATCAGCGATCAGCCCCGCGCGCCCTTCGGGCCTACCCCGATCGCCCCCCGCTTCCCGCCATCGCCAACGCTCTCGCCGCGCCGCGCCGCCCGCAAGGCGCTTCGGGCCGGCGGCAAGGTGCGCGCCCGGGTGCGCGTCGCCGCCAAGGGCCCGGGCGGCCAGCGGAAGGTCGCGATGCGCCGGGTGCGGATCGTGGGCTGAGGCCGAGCGGCACGAGCGCCCCATAATCGCGGGGATGGAGCGCCCGCCCTCCCCCCGCCTGATCGATCCGATGCTCGCCAAGCCCGCCGACGCGCCGGCGGCGGGGCCCGGCTGGGCGTTCGAGCTCAAGTGGGACGGCGTGCGCGCGATCGCATCGCTCGACCACGGGGAGCTGCGGATCGCGAGCCGCAGCGGCGCGGACGCGACCCGGCGCTACCCCGAGCTCGCCGAGCTCGCTGGCGCGCTCGCGGGCCGCTCGGCCGTCTTCGACGGCGAGATCGTCGCGCTCGACGACGAGGGGCGGCCCAGCTTCCAGGCCCTGCAGCCGCGCATGGGGCTCACCAAGCCGGACGTGATCCGCAGGCGCATGGCCGAGGTGCCGGTGACCTACGTGATCTTCGACCTGCTCTGGCTCGACGGCGAGTCCCTGCTCGACGTCCCTTACGAGCGCAGGCGCGAGCTGCTGAGCGGGCTTGAGCTCGAGGGCGACGCCTACCGCGCCCCCGGCCACCACATCGGCGACGGAGCCGAGTTCCTCGCGGCGGTTCAGGCACAGGGGCTCGAGGGCATCGTCTGCAAGCGCCTCGGGGGCCGCTACGTACCCGGCCGACGCAGCGACGACTGGCTCAAGGTGCGCGCCCGGCTGCGGCAGGAGCTCGTGATCGGCGGGTGGATGCCGGGCGAGGGCGTCCGCCGCTCCAGCGTGGGCTCGCTGCTCGTGGGCTACTGGGACGCGACCCCGCGCGACGCCGAGCGCCTCGGCCAGCCGCAGCGCCTCGTGTACGCGGGCGGCGTCGGCACCGGCTTCTCCGACGCGATGCTCACCCGCCTGCGCGAGCTGCTCGAGCCGCTCGCGCGCCCCGACTCCCCGTTCGAGCTCGGCGAGGACCCGCAGCTCAAGTACAAGGCGCGCGCCCGCGAACGCGGCGGCCTGCGCTGGGTCGAGCCGGTGCTGGTCTGCGAGGTCGAGTTCACCGAGTGGACCCGCGAGGGCACCCTGCGCCAGCCCGCGTTCAAGGGACTGCGCGACGACAAGGACCCCCGCGCGGTCGTGCGCGAGCACGCCTGACCCCCGGGCGCCGCCGCGCAAGATCCCGTGCCGGGGGCGTGACGGTGAAGGGTTAGGGCGGTACGGTCGGGTACTAGTCAGCGCAGGCGGCGATGAGTTTTCGCCGCGACATCCGTCGAAAGGGACACATGCCCCGTGCCATCTGGACAGGCTCAATCTCATTCGGGCTCCTCAACGTCCCGGTGAAGCTCTACAGCGCCGTCTCGCGGCGCAACATCTCCTTCCGCGAGCTGCGCCGCTCCGACGGTTCCCGCATCCGCCACAAGCGCGTCGCGGAGGCCGACGGCGCGGAGGTCGCCTACGACGAGATCGTCAAGGGCTACGAGATCGCGCCCGAGCAGTACGTCGTGATCACCAAGGAGGAGCTCGAGGAGCTCGACCCCAAGAAGACGCGGGCGATCGAGATCCAGGACTTCGTCGATCTCGAGGAGATCGATCCCATCTACTTCGACCACCCCTACTACCTCGGCCCCGACAAGGGCGCCGAGAAGGCCTACGCGCTGCTCGTCAAGGCGATGGCCGACGAGGGCAAGGTCGCGATTGCGCGCTTCGTACTCCGCAACAAGGAGAACCTCGCCGCGATCCGCGCCTCCGGCGGCGTACTGCTCATGGCGACGATGCGCTTCTCCGACGAGGTCGTCCCGCCGGACGAGATCGCGGAACAGGTGGCCGAGGGCGCGGAGAAGCCGCGCAAGCAGGAGGTCGAGATGGCGCGCCAGCTGATCAGCTCGCTGAGCTCCAAGTTCGACCCCACGGCCTACAAGGACGAATACCGCGAGGAGCTCCTCGCCCTGATCGAGCGCAAGGCGAAGGGCGAGACGGTGGCGGCACCCGAGTCCGAGGCGCCCAAGCCGACGCGCGCGCCCGACCTCATGGCCGCGCTCGAGGAGAGCCTCGCCGCCGTGCGCGCCGAGCCGCTCGCCGCGGGCAGCAAGAAGTCCCAGGCCTCCAAGAAGGGCGGCGGGCGATCCACGTCCAAGAAGAAGTCGACCGCTTCCTCAAACGGGAGCAAGGGCTCGGGTAGCAAGAAATCGCGGGCGAAGAGCGGCGCGAAGTCGAAGTAGAGGGGCACACCCTCTCCCTGTCGAACCTCGACAAGGTCCTCTGGCCGTCGTCGGGGACGACCAAGGGTGAGGCGATCTCCTACTACGCGCAGGTCGCCGACACGATCCTCCCCCACCTCGCCGGCCGGCCGCTCACGGTCGTTCGCTTCCCCAACGGCGTCGAGGGCGAGCGCTTCTACGAGAAGCGCAAGCCGCGCGGCGCGCCCGGCTGGGTGCGCTCCGAGCCCGTCGGCATGGACCGAGCCGGCGTCATCGACTTCGTCGTCTGCGACGACAAGCCCACCCTGATCTGGCTCGCCCAGCTCGCCGCGCTCGAGCTGCACCCCTCGCTCTCGAAGGTCGACGACATGGAGCGCCCGACGGCGCTCGTCTTCGACCTCGACCCGGGCGCGCCCGCGGGCACGCGCGAGTGCTGCGTGGTCGCCCTGCGCGTCCGCGAGCTCTTCGACTCGATCGGCATGGAGTCGTTCCCCAAGAACTCGGGCTCGAAGGGCATCCAGGTCTACGTCCCGCTGAACACCGACGTCACCTACGAGCAGACCAAGCCCTTCGCGCACGCCGTCGCGCAGGCGCTCGAGCGGGCCGAGCCCGACCTCGTGGTCTCGCGCATGACGAAGAAGCTGCGTGTCGGCAAGGTGCTCGTCGACTGGAGCCAGAACACGCGCTCGAAGACCACCGTCGCCGCCTACTCGTTGCGCGCCCGCGAGCGCCCGACGATCTGCACCCCGCTGCTGTGGGAGGAGGTCGAGGCCTGCGCGAACGACGAGCTCGAGCTGCGCTTCGAGGCCGCCGACGTGCTCGCCCGCATCGCCGAGCACGGCGATCTGTTCGCGCCGGTGCTCGAGCTCGAGCAGGAGCTGCCCGCGACCGCGCGCACGTAGACGGTCCCGACGCGGGACCCCGGACCGGGCCGTCCGGGCACGTGAGTAACCAGTTAGCCTCATTCCCATCCCCCATCCCCCGATGCTTGAACTCGACTCCCTCACCAAGCGCTACGGGGACACCGTTGCGCTCGACGGCCTGAGCTTCCAGGTCGCCCCCGGCCAGATCCTCGGCTTCGTCGGTCCGAACGGGGCCGGCAAGACGACCACGATGCGGATCGTGATCGGCGTGCTGGAACCCGACTCCGGCAGCGTGCGCTGGGACGGGGAGCCCATCGACCCCGTCCGGCGGCGGCGGATCGGCTACATGCCCGAGGAGCGCGGGCTCTACCCGAAGATGCGGGTCGCCGACCAGCTCACCTACCTCGCCGAGCTGCACGGGCTCGACGCGAAGCGCGCGGCCGCGCAGACCAGCGCCTGGGTCGAGCGCCTCGGCTTGGCCGAGCGCGCCGGCGACCGGGTCGAGGAGCTCTCTCTCGGCAACCAGCAGCGCGCCCAGCTCGGCGCTGCGCTCGTGCACGAGCCGGAGCTGCTCGTTCTCGACGAGCCGTTCTCCGGGCTCGACCCGATCGGGGTCGACGTGCTGAGCGAGGTGCTCGTCGCCGAGGCCCGCGAGCGCGGCGTGCCCGTCGTCTTCTCCTCGCACCAGCTCGAGCTGGTCGACCGCCTCTGCGACGCCGTCGCGATCATCCGCGGCGGGCGGCTGGTGACCGCGGGCACCGTCGAGGAGCTGAAGCGCGAGCACTCGGGCCGCCGCTGGCGCCTCGAGCTGGCGGGCTCGGACGGCTTCGATCCGGGCCTGTCGGGCGTGACCGCGCTCGGCGACTGGACCTACGAGCTCAGCGACGGGGTGAACCCGCAGGACCTGCTCGACGCCGGCCGCCGCGCCGGCGAGGTCGTGCGCTTCGGCCCGGAGGTGCCCGCGCTCGCCGACCTCTTCCGCGAGGTGGTCGAGGGATGAACCCGCGCCGCCTCGTCTACCTGACCGCGCGCCGCGAGGTGCGTGAGCGCCTGCGCTCGCGCGCCTTTTTGGTCAGCACCGGGATCTCGGTCCTCGCGGTGGTCGCGATCGTCGTGATCGCCTCGCTCACCAGCGGCGGCGAGGAGCGCTTCACCTTGGGCGTCGTGGGCCCGGAGGCGCGGGCGACGGCCGAGCAGGCGCGTGCGGGCCAGGAGGCGCTCGGCGTCGAGCTCGACGTGCGCGAGCTCGGCGACGAAGCCGCGGCGCGCAGGGCCGTCGAGGACGACGACGTCGACGCCGCGGTCGCCGGCGGGCGCATCCTGAGCCGCGGCCAGCCCGAGCCCGAGCTGCTCGCCCTGCTCCAGGAGGCGAACCGCCAGGTCGCCGGTGAGCGCGCCCTGCGCGAAGCGGGGCTGGGCCGCGAGGACGCACAGCGAGCGCTCAACCCGCCGCCGCTCGAGGTCGAGGAGCTCGGCGAGACGAGCGGCGCGGGGATCGCGTTCGTCGCCAGCCTGCTGCTCTACCTCGCGATCCTCGGCCTGGGCTACATGGTCTCCGGCGGGGTCGTGGAGGAGAAGGCGACCCGCGTGGTCGAGGTGATCCTCGCCGCGATCCGACCGGTGCACCTGCTCGCGGGCAAGGTGCTCGGCATCGGCTTGCTCGGCCTCCTCCAGATGCTCGTGATCGTCGGCTCGGGGCTGCTCGCCGCCGTCGCGCTCGACCGCGTCGAGCTGCCCGAGAGCACCGCGCTCACCGCGCTGCTGGTCTTCGTCTATTTCCTGCTCGGCTACGTGCTGTACGCGTGCGGGTTCGCCGTCGCGGGCGCGATGGTCTCCCGCCAGGAGGACGCGAACAGCACCACAGCGCCGCTCATGATCGTCCTGGTCGGCGCCTACCTGATCGGGATCTCGGTGAGCGAAGCGCCGGAGTCCGGCCTCGCCGTGGCCTCAACGCTGATCCCGCCGCTCGCCCCCATGGTGGTCCCGGCCCGGGCGGCGCAGGACGCGCTGCCCATCGGCGAGCTCATGCTCTCGATCGCGCTCATGGTCGCGGCCTCGGCGCTGCTGCTCTGGCTCGCGGCGCGCATCTACGACCGCGCGGTGCTTCGCATGGGAGCGCCGCTCCGCCTGCGGCAGGCGCTCGCGCTCGCGCGCGGCCGCGAGTAGTCAGCGTCGCCTGACCACGCGCAGGCGCCGCTTGGCCGGGGTGGGGTCGGCGTTCCCCGCGCCGTCCACCGCCCGGACCCGGAAGACGTGCCGGCCCGGCTTGAGGCGAAGCCGCTGCGGGCTCTTGCAGGGGCGGAAGCGCTTGCGGTCGAGCTTGCACTCGAACCGCGCGTCCGGCGTGCCGGGCGAGCGGAAGCGGAACCTGACCTTGGCCCGCGACCTCCGGGTGACCACCTTCTTGGCCGGGCCGCCGGTGATCCTCGTCTCGGGGAACAGGTCGCCGGGCGGCAGGAGCGTCTGCTCACAGTCGTCGCCGACCGGGTCGGCCGCGTCCGACTCGACGATGTCCTCGCCGTCGTCGCAAAAGATCTCCGCGTCGATTTCGCCGTCGGCCGCCCGCAGCAGGTCCGCCCCGAGACGGCCGCGGAACCGGTCGACCCCCGAGCCGCCCACCAGCTCGTCGTCGCCCTCACCACCGTCGAGCGTCTCGTTGCCCGTGCCGCCGACCAGCTTGTCGTCCAGGAGCGACCCCAGGACGACCTCGATGTCGCCGCCCACCGCGTCGCCGAACGAGTCGGGCTGGCCGCCGTCGTTGGCGAGCCCGTCGCCGACCGTCACCGTCACGGGCCCGTCGCCGGGCGCGAAGCCGCGGTCCGAGTAGTCGGCCGTGTCGACGCCCGGCCCGCCGTTGATCGCGTCGCGACCGGGGTCGGCGACGAACCGGTCGTTGCCCGCGCCCCCGTTCAGCTTGTCGTCGCCGGGGCCGCCGACGATCGTCTCGTGGCCGGGGCCGCCGGTGAGCACGTCGTTCCCGCCCCCGCCGCGCAGCAGCCTCCCCGCCTGCGTCGGTGTGCCCGTGAGCACGTCGGCGAAGCCCGTCCCGACGACACCCTCGACGCTCGCGTCCACGTCGTCCCGGCGCGAGGTCAGGCTGAGCGAGGCGCGGTCGTTGACGCTTCCGTCGTCCGCCTGGCCTGTGCCGACGGTCACTGTGACGCCCGTCGCCCGCCCGCCTTCGTCGTAGCGCGCGACGTCGATGCCGCCGCCGCCGACGATGTCGTCGGCGCCGGCGCCGCCCGTGAGCTCATCGTCGCCCGCGCCGCCGTCGAGGGAGTCGTTGCCTGGCCCGCCGTCGATCTTGTCGCTCTGGCCGCGGCCCAGGAGCTGATCCGGCCCGCCGCCGCCCCTGATCACGTCAGCCGCCGCGCCGCCGCGCACGGTGTCCGCCCCGGCGCCGCCGTCGATCTCCATGGGGATGTCGACGGCGCCGACGCCGCCGGTGGGCGTGGTCACGACGTCGTCCAGGGCACCCGCCGAGACCTCGATCTTCGCCGCGATGTCGCAGACGACCGTGTTGTTGTCGATGCGGTCACAGTCGGCGTCGGGCGAGAGGGCGAGCGATGAGTCCCCGGTGGCGCGCACCTGAATCCGGCGCTCGAGCAGGTCGTCGACCATCGTGATCGTGATCACCTGCCTGAGGCTGCCGCCGGCTTCGCTCACGATGAGCGTCGTGCCTTCGCGGTCGACGAGCGTCGTCTTGATCTGCGCCTGGCCGCGCGCGGGCTCGGGGAGCGCGGCCGCTGCGGCGCACAGGGCGAGCGCGCAGGCCGCAAGCGCCCAGCATCGCGCCGCGGCCGCGGCGAAGAAGCCTCGGTCGGTCGTCATCGGCGCGGATCGTCACCGCGAGAGACCGCGCGCGGTATCGGGGAAATCCCTGAATCTCCCCGGCGAGGCGCGCTCAGGTGACCGGCATGGCCTGCCGGGTCGGCCGCGCGGACGTGACCTCCCGGATCGCCTCGCCCAGGCGGCGGGCACCGTCGCGCAGGGCATCGGGATCCAGGTAGCAGTAGGACACCCGCAGGGTGGCGTTGCGCGAGCGGCCCACGGTGGCCGCGCTTCCCGGCAGGAAGCTCACCCCGCGACGCAGCGCGGCGGAGTAGAGCTCGCGCTCGCGCACGCCCGGCCCCAGGTCGATCCAGGCGTGGCCGCCGCCGCGCGGCTCGCTCACCGCGGCGCCCGTGCCCGCGAGCGCCTC
>PKER01000321.1 GCA_002919115.1 bacterium | reverse complement strand
CTACGCCGACCTCGAGCAGGCCGAGCGCCGCCTCACGCTCCCCCTCGCGACCGGCGAGCGGCATCGCCTCCGTGTGGTTGCACTTGACGAGGGTCGCGCGCGCGACGAGTTCGCGGACGGTGGCGAGCATCTCCTCCTCGGAGGCCCAGCGGTTCGGGCGCAGGTTCGGGTCGCAGACCACCTCCCAGCCCCGCTCGCGGGCCAGGTCGGCCGCCCCCAGGGTGACCTCGCGCTCGCGCTCGCCGATCAGGGTGTCGCTGCCGACCACGAGCACCCCGGGCGGCCCGGCGAGCGCGGGCTCGATGTCGGCGTCCGCGTAGGCGGCGGGCCGCTTGGGGTCGCCGTAGAAGGCGAAGGCGGGCTCGCCGTGGTCGCTCACCGCGACGAACGCGTGCGAGGTGCCCCCGCCCGGCACGAGCACGAAGCGCTCCGTGCCCACGCCCTCGCCGCGGACCCGGTCGCGCAGCCAGCGCCCCCACTCGTCGTCGCCGGCGCCGCCGAGCATCTCGACGCGGGCGCCGAAGCGCGCCGCGCACACCGCGATGTTCACGAGCGAGCCGCCGACGCGGGGCACGAACGCGCTCGCCTCCCCGAGGCCGGCGACGGGCTCCTCGCAGACGAGGTCGACGAGCGCCTCGCCCAGGCACACGACCTTGGCCCCCGGTCCGACTGAGGTGGTTCCCATCGGGGTAGTTCTAGTGGGATACATGGACACCGGCTTTCCGACCCAGGACGCGCAGACGGACTTCACCCGCGCACGTCGGCGAGCCGTCCTGTCCCGCCTGAGCGGCCGCCTGCGCCGCCAGCCGGAGGACGTCAACGTGATCCTGCCCTTCGACGAGGTCGTCGAGGCGCTCGGCAACCGGGGCGAGCGCAACCTGGGGCTGCAGACGATCGCGCTCGACTCGATCGTCGGCACGGTGGACCGCACGCGCGAGTTCGACCGCAGCTTCCGCCCGATCTCCCGGCGCGTGCGGCGCCGGTGGGAGCGCATCGCGCAGGCGATGCGCCGGGGGGAGTCGATGCCCCCGATCGACGTCTACCGGATCGGCGACATGCACTTCGTGCGTGACGGCCACCATCGCGTCTCCGTCGCGCGGCACCTGGGCCGCGAGCTGATCGACGCCTACGTCACGGAGATCATCACCACGGTCGGCGCCGAGCGCGACGTGCGCTTGCGCGACCTCGCGACGAAGAGCCACGAGCGCCTCTTCTTCGAGCGCGTCCCGCTGCCTCCCGAGCTGCGCCCGCGCATCCGGCTCACCCGCAAGACCTGGTGGGCCAACCTGGCCGAGGCCGTCGAGGCCTGGGGCTTCCGGGCGATGCAGGCGCGCGGCGAGTTCATGACCCGCGAACAGGTCGCCCTGGAGTGGTTCCGGAACGACTTCGAGCCCGTCGTCCAGGCGCTGCGCGAGTCCGACCTGGTCAGCGGCTTCACCGACGCGGAGGCCTACATGCGGATCAGCGCGCTGCGCTACTTCCTGCTGCGCACCCACCGCTGGGACGAGTCGGTGATCGAGCGCCTGCGCGAGGAGCTGCGCAAGCCCCCGCCGCGCGACGAGGACACGCTCGTCCACGTGCTGCGGCGCGGCACGAAGCGCTGAGCGCGGCTCGGGGCGCCCGGGTGCGCCTGCCATCCTTGGCTTGATGAGCGCCAGGGCATGGTTCGCATTCGGAGCCGTCTCGGTGCTCTGGGGGGTGCCGTACCTGTTCATCAAGGTCGCGGTGGACGACGGCGTGCCCCCGGCTTTCCTCGCCTGGGTCCGGGTCGCGCTCGCCGCGATCCTGCTCGGCGTGCTCACCTGGCGGGCGGGCCTGCTGCCGAGCCTGCGCGGCCGCTGGCCCTGGATCTCGACCTACGCGCTCGTGGAGATCGTCGTCCCGTTCCCGCTGATCGCAGCCGGCGAGCAGTGGATCTCCTCATCGCTCGCCGCGATCCTGATCGCCGCGGTGCCGCTGATCATCGCCGTGCTCGCGCTGCGCTTCGACCACTCGGAGCGCGTGGACGGCGGGCGGCTCGTCGGCCTCCTGGTCGGCTTCGCGGGCGTCGTCGCGCTCGTGGGGATCGACGTCGCGGGCGACGCCCACGAGCTCCTCGGCACGGCGGCGATCCTCGTCGCCGCCGTCGGCTACGCGGCCGGCCCGATGATCATGCGCAACCACCTCGGCGACCTCGACCCGCGCGCGCTGATGGCGGGCAGCCTGGCGGTCGCGGCCCTGGCGCTCACCCCGGCGGCGCTCGTGGCCCCGCCCGAGGCAGGCGCGCTCACGGTCGAGGCGGTCAGCGCGCTCGTCGTGCTCGGCGTTTTCTGCACGGCGACCGCGTTCGTCATCTTCGGCCACCTCGTGCTCGAGGTCGGCGCCGGGAAGGCCGCGGTGATCACCTACGTCGCCCCGGTCGTGGCCGTCGCCCTCGGGGTCGCGGTGCTCGGCGAGCGCCCCGGCGTGGGCGCGGTCGCGGGCCTGCTTTTGATCATCGCGGGCTCCTGGCTTGCGACCGGCGGCGAGCCGCCGTCGGGCCTCGCGGCGGCGACGGGCCGCCTGCGCGGCTACGTGTGGCGCCGCCCGGCACGAGTGAGGCGGATGAGTTCGACATAGCCGCACATATCCGCCTCACCTCGGGATCTGAGGCGGATATGTGCCGCATAGGCGAACAAATCCGCCTCACTCGGGTTGGCGCGGGCGCTGGGGTCGGCGCGGCGCCGGGGGCTCGCTGGGCGGCTAGCTGCCGCTGCCCCGGTGCGTGAGGCTCTTGCCCGACTCCGGGTCGAAGAAGTGGAGCTTCGTCGGGTCGACCCAGAGCTCGGCCTCGTCGCCGCGGGTGATCCGGCTCGCCGCGTCGAGGCGGGCGACGACCTGGCCCTCGCCCGAGGTCGGGATCTCGTCGGCGCCCGAGTCGCGCGCGAGCTCCTGCAGCTCGCTCGACTGGACGCTCTCGCCCTTCGCCGTGAAGTAGGCGTACTTCTCGGAGCCCATCGACTCGACGAGGTCGATCTTGGCCCGGAAGACGTAGCCGCGGTCGCGCGCCTCGCCGGTGAGCGCCGCGTCCTCGAAGCTCTCCGGCCGGATGCCGACGACGACCGACTTGCCCGCGACGTCGCCGCTCAGGCGCTGGCGCAGCTCGGGCGCGAGCGGCACGTCGCCGATCGGGAGCTTCACCACGTCGCCCTCGATGCGGCCGACCATGAAGTTCATCGCGGGCGAGCCGATGAACCCGGCGACGAACAGGTTGACCGGGTCGTCGTAGAGCTCGGCCGGGCTGCCCACCTGCTGCAGCACGCCCGCGCGCATCACCGCCACGCGGTCGCCGAGCGTCATCGCCTCGGTCTGGTCGTGGGTCACGTACACGGTGGTCGTGCCCAGATCCGACTGCAGCCGGGCGACCTCGGTGCGCATCTGGACGCGCAGCTTGGCGTCGAGGTTCGAGAGCGGCTCGTCCATCAAAAACGCGGCGGGGTCGCGCACGATCGCGCGCCCCATCGCGACGCGCTGGCGCTGGCCGCCCGAGAGGTTCGCCGGCTTGCGGTCGAGGTGCTGCTCGAGGTCGAGGATGCGCGCGGCCTCCTCCACCTTGCGCTGGATCTCGTCGTTCGGCACGCCCGCGAGGCGCAGCGGGAACGCCATGTTCTCGCGCACCGTCATGTGCGGGTAGAGCGCGTAGTTCTGGAAGACCATCGCGATGTCGCGCTCCTTCGGCGCGAGCCCGTTCACGACCCGGTCGCCGATCCGCAGCTCGCCGGAGGAGATGTCCTCGAGCCCGGCGATCATCCGCAGCGCCGTCGACTTCCCGCACCCCGAGGGGCCGACGAGGATCATGAACTCCCCGTCCTTGATCTCGAGGTTCATGTCCTTGACGGCCTCGTAGCCGTCGGGGAACCGCTTGGTGACGCCTTCGAGCGTGATCTGGGCCATCTCGACTCCTCTCTTATCCCTTCACGGCGCCCGCAGTCAGGCCAGCGACGATCCGGCGCTGGAAGATCAGGACGAAGACGATGATCGGGATCGTCACGATCACCGCGGCCGCGGCGATGCTGCCGACCGGCTGGGTGAACTGCGACTCGCCCGTGAAGAACGCGAGCGCGGCGGGCACCGTGCGCGACGCGTCCGACGACGTGAGCGAGATCGCGAACAGAAAGTCGTTCCAGCAGAAGATGAAGACGAGGATCGCCGCGGTGAAGACGCCCGGCGCGGCGAGCGGCACGATCACCTTGCGGAAGGCCTGGAACGGCGTCGCCCCGTCGACCTGCGCGGCCTGCTCCAGATCCCACGGGATCTCGCGGAAGAACGCGACGAGCGTGTAGATCGCGAGCGGCAGCGAGAACGTCAGGTACGGGATGATCAGCCCCGGGTAGGTGTCGTAGAGGCCGAGGGTCCGCCACATGTCGAAGAGCGGGCCGACGGTCGAGATCGGCGGGAACATCGCGATCGCGAGCGCGCCCGCGAGAATCGCCGACTTCCCCGGGAAGTTGAGGCGGGCGATCGCGTACGCGGCGAACGACGCCAGCACGATCGAGATCAGCGTCGTGATCAGCGCGATCAGGACCGAGTTGATGAGCGGCTTGATGAACGGGCTGTCGTCGATCCCGCCCTCGAACAGGCTCTTGTAGTTGTCGAAGGTGATCTCCTTCGGGAAGAACGCGTCCCACACCGAGATCCCGGGCCCGGTCGTGATCGTCGACGGCTCCTTGAGCGACAGCGAGACGATCCAGACCACCGGCAGCAGCGCCACGAAGACGATCAGGACGATCCCGATCGACCAGAGCGCGTACTCGCGGGTCCCGCGTTCCATCAGGCGCCCGGCCTCCCTTCGGCCATCCGCACGCCGAACCAGCGCACGAACACGAACGCGATCAGGAGCACGCAGAGGAAGATCAGGACCGAGACGGCCGAGCCGAGACCGAGGTTGAGCCGCGAGATCAGCTGGCTGAAGCCGAGGATGGACACCGACTCGGTGTCCTGCGCGCCCCGGGTCATGATGAAGATCGTGTCGAAGACGCGGAAGGCGTCGAGGGTGCGGAAGAGCAGCGCGACGAGGATCGCCGGCTTCATCAGGGGCAGCGTGATCTTCCAGAAGCGCTGCCAGGCGTTCGCGCCGTCCACGCGCGCCGCCTCATAGAGGCCGCTGTCGATCGTCGTGAGGCCCGCCAGCAGAAGCAGCGCCATGAACGGCGTCGTCTTCCAGACCTCGGCCAGGATGATCACCGCGAACGCGCTGAAGCGCTCGCCGAACCACGAGGTTTCGTCGCCGATCAGCGGGAGGTTGTTGACGAACCCCGTGTCGGGGTTGAACGCGTAGAACCACGCGAACGCGGCGACGACGGTGACGATCCCGTAGGGGATCAGCACGACCGTGCGCACCAGGCCGCGCCCGAAGATCGCCCGGTACATGACGAGCGCGATCAGCATGCCGAGCACGAGCTCGATCGCGACGGTCACGACCATGATGAAGACGGTGTTGAGCAGGTCCGTCCACCACAGCTCGGAGGTCAGGACCGCGACGTAGTTGTCGAGGCCGACGAACCCGCCCTCCTCGGGGAAGCGCAGGTCCACGTCCTGCAGCGAGAGCACGACCGCGTACCCGATCGGATACGCGGTGACGAGCAGCATCGCGATCACCGCGGGCGCGCAGAGCAGCCAGCCGAGGCGGCGCTCCGAGCGCGTGCGCTCGCTCACCGGCGCCCTGTTGCGGCCCAGCCGCATCCGAGCGCCCGAGGCCTCCATCAGAGCAGCCCCTCCCGCTTCACGGCGTCCGAGACGGCCTCATAGAGCTTGTCGTAGGCAGGCTTGGGATCGTCCGGGTTGATGCTGTCCGGCGGGTGCAGCGAGCGCTGGATCGCGAGCGAGAGGTCGGTGTAGGCGGGGGTGGTCGGCCGCGGGGCGGCGGCGCGGACCGAGTCGGCGACGTCCTTCGCGAAGCCCGGGAACGCCTTGCGCACCACCGGGTCGCGGTAGAGCGTCTCGTTGGAGGGCGGCAGCCCGTCGAGCTTGGTTGCGATCAGCTGGCTCTCGGGGCTCGAGATGCACGCGGCCGCGTCGAACGCCTCGTCGGGATGCTCGGAGAACGAGCTCACGCCGATGTTGAACCCGCCGAGCGGCGGGCGCCCGGGCTCGCCCTTCACCACCGACGGGAACACGGCGGCGCCCATGTTCTTGGCGACTTCGGGGGCGTTCGCCTGGGCGCTCGCGTAGGCGAACGTGTAGTTGAGCATGAAGGGGGAGTCACCGGCCTCGAAGCCGAGGCGCGCGGTGTCCTCGTTGGAGGTGCTGATGTCGCGCGGGGCCGCGGGCGAGTTCGCCAACCGCCCGATCATCGCGAGCGCCTCGGTGGTCGAGCCCTCCTCGAGGTCGACCTCCTCGGGGCCCGAGAGGATCTGGGTCCCGGCCGACTCGATCATCGCGTTCACCCAGACCGTGAAGCCCTCGTAGCGGTTGGCCTGCACCTGGATGAACCCGCCGATGCGCTCGGCCTCGTCGATCATCTCGGCCCAGGTCTCCGGCGGCTCGTCGACCTGGTCGGTGCGGTACCAGAGCAGCTGCGTGTTCGTGTTGAACGGGGCGCCGTAGAGCTTGCCCTCGAACGAGGCCGACTCGATGACGCTGTCGAAGACGTCCTTCGTGACGCGCTCGGCGTCCTCGCCGGTGAACTCGCGCAGCCAGCCCGCGTTCGCGAACTCGGCCGTCCAGATCACGTCCATGCCGATCAGGTCGACGTTCGAGTCCTCGGCGCCGAGCCGGCGGACGAGCTGCTCGCGCTGCTGGCTCGCGTCGGTGGGCAAGAGCTCGACGTTGATCGTGTACTCGCCGTTCGACTGCTCGGTGCAGCGCTTGGCGACCTCCTGGATCGTGCCGCCGGGCTGGGTGCCGACGAACCAGTTGAGGGTCACGCCCCTGCCGGAGGCGTCATCCCCAGACCCCCCGCAGGAGGCAAGGGCCAGGGCCGCGACGACCGTGGCGGCCAGGTACGACCCCGTTGAGCGATGTCTGGGTGCCACGCTCCTCTCCTCGGCCCCCTATTCCCCAAGTAACGAACATCGCAAACGAACTTCGCGTCTGAAAGGAGCCGCCCAGCCGTCGCCGGGTTGCCTAGGATCAGCGCGTGCGCATCCTCGCCTTCAGCGATCTGCACAGGGATCTGGAGACGGCCGCGCGGCTCGTGGAGGCATCGGCCGAGGCCGACGTGGTGGTGGGCGCGGGCGACTTCGCCTCGCAGCACCGCGGCCTGGAGGAGACGATCCGGGCGCTCGCGGCGATCGAGACGCCGACCGTGCTCGTGCCCGGCAACAACGAGACCGCCGACGCCCTGCGCGCCGCCTGCGCGGACTGGCCGGCGGCGACCGTGCTGCACGGCGAGGCGACCGAGATCGACGGCGTCGAGTTCTTCGGGCTCGGGGGCGGCATCCCGGTCACGCCGTGGGACTGGAGCTTCGACCTCGACGAGGACGCCGCCACCGCGGAGCTCGCCAAGTGCCCCGAGGGCGCCGTGCTCGTCCTGCACTCCCCGCCCAAGGGCCACTGCGACGTGGCCGCGGGGCAGAGCCTCGGCAGCGAGGCGATCGCCACCGCCATCGCCGAGCGCAGGCCGCGGCTCGCCGTCTGCGGCCACATCCACGACAGCTGGGGCCAGCGCTCGCGCATCGGCGGAACCGAGATCGCGAACCTCGGCCCCAAGGGCACGTTCTTCGACCTGGAGGCCTAGCCCGCGATGGGCGTCGTGAGCTGGATCCTGCTCGGGCTGTTCGCGGGCACGATCGCCCGCGCGCTGATCCCGGGGCGCACCGAGCCCGGCGGGTGCATCGGCACGACCGCGGTCGGCGTCCTCGGGGCGCTCGTCGGCGGCTGGCTCGCCACCCAGCTGGGCATCGGCGACGGCGAGATCGAGGAGTTCTTCGACCTCGGGACCTGGCTGACCGCGATCGGCGGCTCGATCATCCTGCTGCTGCTCCTGCGCCTGATCTCGCGCTGAGGCCCCACAGCCGCCCCGCCGGCCCGAGTGAGGCGGATTTGTGCGGCT
>PKER01000264.1 GCA_002919115.1 bacterium | reverse complement strand
GATCTCGGCGCGGTCGCGCTCGATCGCCGCGACCACCGCGTCGGCGACCTGCCCGGGCGTTCCGGTGCCGCCCAGCGCGGGCGCCTTCACGCCGGAGTCGGCGAACATGCCCGCGTCGCGGATCAGGCCCGGCAGGACGACGGACGCGCTGAGCGGCGTGTCGCGGAGGTCCTCGCGCAGGCCGAGCGCGAACCCGCGCAGCCCGAACTTCGTGCCCGAGTACAGCGCGGCGCGCGCGGTCGCGGCGATGCCGTTCAGCGACGAGACGTAGACGAAGTGCCCGCGCCCGCGCGCCCGCATGGGCTCGAGCAGCGCGTGGGTCATCAGGATCGGGGCCTCGAGGTTCACGCGCAGCGCCCGCTCGATGTGGATGCGGTCCATGTCCTCGATCCGGCCCGAGGCGGGCAGCCCGGCGTTGGCGACCAAGACGTCGATCTCGCCGGCCTCGGCGACCAGCCGCAGCGCGGCCTCGGGCTCGGCGAGGTCGCTCACGACCGCGCGATGGCCCTCGCCGGGCAGCTCGGCTGCGAGCTGCTCCAGCTCGGGGCCCTTGCGCGAGCTCAGCACGAGCCGGGCGCCGCGCTCGGCGAGGCCCGCGGCGATCGCGCGGCCCAGGCCTCCGGTGGCGCCCGTGAGCAGGACGGTGGCTCCAGCCAGCTTCATCGAGCGGCAACGTACCAGCGCGAGACCCGTCCCAACCGCACGTTCAGCCCTGGTCGTCGTTTTCCGAACACGTGGGCTGAACGTCCCGCGGGCCCGGCGCCACGTTCAGCCGTAGTCGTCGAATTTCGAATACCAGGGCTGAACGTTGTGGCTGCGGAGGCTCTTTTCCGCACTTCTATTGCGGTTAGCGGAATACTGGAGCTATGAGCAAAGACACCTTCGGCGCGCGCGCCACACTCGACGTCTCCGGTCGCCAGTACGAGATCTTCCGACTCGACGCGCTGCAGGAGCGCTTCGACGTCGCCCGGCTCCCGTACTCGCTCAAGGTCCTACTCGAGAACGCGCTGCGGCTCGAGGACGGTGAGTCGATCACGTCGGAGGACGTCGAGGCGATCGCCAGCTGGGACGCGAAGGCCGAGCCGTCGGTGGAGATCCCCTTCACGCCGGCCCGGGTGCTCATGCAGGACTTCACCGGCGTGCCCGCGATCGTCGACCTCGCCGCGATGCGCGACGCGATGGAGGAGCTCGGCGGCGACGCCTCGCGCATCAACCCGCTGGTCCCGGTCGACCTCGTCATCGACCACTCGGTCCAGGTCGACGCGTTCGGCAACCCCCGCGCCTTCGACATCAACGCCGACCGCGACTACGAGCGCAACCGCGAGCGCTACGCGTTCCTGCGCTGGGGTCAGCAGGCCTTCGACAACTTCCGCGTGGTGCCGCCGGCGACCGGCATCTGCCACCAGGTCAACCTCGAGTACCTCGGCCAGGTGGTCTTCCAGCGCGAGGTGGACGGCGTGCTGCAGGCCTACCCTGACACGCTCGTCGGCACGGACTCGCACACGACGATGATCAACGGCCTCGGCGTGCTCGGCTGGGGCGTGGGCGGCATCGAGGCGGAGGCCGCGATGCTCGGCCAGCCGATCTCGATGCTGCTGCCGCAGGTGATCGGCTTCAAGCTCTCCGGTGAGCTGCGCGAGGGCGCGACGGCGACCGACCTCGTCCTCAAGGTCACCGAGATGCTCCGCGAGCGCGGCGTCGTCGGCAAGTTCGTCGAGTTCTTCGGCCCCGGCCTGCACACGCTCGGGCTCGCCGACCGCGCCACGATCGGCAACATGTCGCCGGAGTTCGGCTCGACCTGCGCGATCTTCCCGATCGACGCCGAGACGCTCCGCTACCTCGAGTTCACCGGGCGGCCCACCGAGCTGATCGAGCTCGTCGACGCCTACGCGCGCGAGCAGGGGCTCTTCCACACCGAGGACTCCGAGGACCCGACCTTCTCCGACACGCTCGAGCTCGACCTCGGCGACGTCGAGCCCGCGATCGCCGGCCCGCGGCGCCCGCAGGACCGGATCGCGCTCTCCGACGCGCGCGCGGCGTTCCTGGAGTCGCTCGCCGAGTTCGACCCCGACGCGGCGGGCATGCTCGGCGAGGGGCCGGTCAACGGCTCCTACGACGAGACGGTGGCGGAGAGCTTCCCGGCCTCCGACCCGCCCGCCGAGGAGCACTCCGAGGCCGCCGACAAGCCGGAGCCCGCGGTGACCGGCACGGCCACGGCGGCGCGCAAGGCGAAGCCGGTGAAGGTCACGCTCGAGGACGGCACGGAGGTCGAGCTCGACCACGGCCGCATCGTGATCGCCGCGATCACGAGCTGCACGAACACCTCGAACCCGAGCGTGATGATCGGCGCCGGCCTGCTCGCCAAGAAGGCGGTCGAGCGCGGCCTGCGCTCGCAGCCGTGGGTGAAGACGTCGCTCGCGCCGGGCTCGACGGTCGTCACCGACTACCTCAAGCAGGCGGGGCTCGACAAGTACCTCGACGAGCTCGGCTTCAACCTCGTCGGCTACGGCTGCACGACGTGCATCGGCAACTCCGGGCCGCTGCCGGGCGAGATCTCGCAGGCGGTCAACGAGCACGACCTCGTCGTCTGCTCGGTGCTCTCGGGCAACCGCAACTTCGAGGGGCGGATCAATCCCGACGTGCGCAACAACTACCTGGCCTCGCCGCCGCTGTGCGTCGCGTACGCGCTGCTGGGCCGTATGGACGTGGACATCACGACCGAGCCCCTCGGCACCGACCCCGACGGCCGGCCGGTCTACCTCGGCGACATCTGGCCGTCGAACGAGGAGATCAAGCGCACGGTCGCCGACGCGGTCCGTGCCGACATGTTCAAGAAGAACTACGCGGACGTCTTCAGCGGCGACGAGCGCTGGCGCGAGCTCGAGACGCCCTCGGGCGACCGCTACTCCTGGCCCGAGTCGACCTACGTGCGGCGCCCGCCGTTCTTCGAGGGCATCCCGTCGGAGCCGCCGCCCGTCGAGCCCGTCGTCGGCGCGCGCGTGCTCGCCATGCTCGGCGACTCCGTGACCACCGACCACATCTCGCCGGCCGGCGCGATCAAGAAGGACTCGCCCGCCGGCCGCTGGCTGATCGAGCAGGGCGTCGAGGTCCGCGACTTCAACTCGTACGGGTCGCGCCGCGGCAACCACGAGGTGATGATGCGCGGCACGTTCGCGAACGTGCGCCTGCGCAACCGCCTGGTCGAGCGCGAGGGCGGCTACACGCGCCACTTCCCCGACGGCGAGGAGATGGCTATCTACGACGCCGCCATGAAGTACGCCGAGGAGGGCGTGCCGCTGGTCGTGCTCGGCGGCAAGGAGTACGGCTCCGGCTCGTCGCGCGACTGGGCGGCCAAGGGCACCCGGCTGCTCGGCGTGCGCGCCGTGATCGCCGAGAGCTTCGAGCGCATCCACCGCTCGAACCTGATCGGCATGGGCGTGCTGCCGCTGCAGTTCCCCGACGGTGAGTCGATCGACTCACTCGGCCTGACCGGCGAGGAGGTGTTCGACATCGAGGGCATCGAGGAGGCCCTGGAGAAGCCCACCTCCGAGCGCCGGACGGTCCGCGTGAAGGCGACGCGCGAGGGCGCCGACCCGGTCGAGTTCGACGCGACGGTGCGCCTCGACACGCCGAACGAGGTGAGCTACTACAAGCACGGCGGCATCCTGCACCGCGTGCTGAGGGAGCTGCGCTAGGCCAGCCGCCAGCCGCCAGCTGGCGGCTGCGGTCGCCGGTCGGGACGGCACGAAACCGCCCGCCAACCCGAGTGAGGCGGATTTGTTCGATATAGCCGAACAAATCCGCCTCACTTGTAGTGGCGCGCGGTTTCGGGCCTGGGCGGACGCCCAGGCCTGGCTCTGCAGGCCCCGAAACACGGAAAGGGCGGGGCGGGGCCGTGGGAGGCAGGGGGTCCACACGGCCCGCGCCACCGCCTAGCGCGTCGGTAGCCAGGGAGGGATGCCGACGCGATCGTCCCCGGAGGCGGGACTGGCCGGGGACGAGCCTTGCAAGTCCCTTCTCTCTCGCTCCCTGCGCGGGTCGCGCTCATTCTTGCCCATGCGTGTCCGCCGTGTCAATAGCGGTTCCATCACCGTCGCCCGCAGCCTTCTCACCCCCGCTGAGCAGGGCTTTTGCCTAAGCCGGTTCGCCGTACTTGCGCTCGATCACCTCGATCGCGATCAGGCTCCCGACGGGCCCGACGGGCGTGAGCGTGGCCGCGAGCAGCGTGTAGGGCGCCTCGCGGCGCAGCACCGCAACCCAGATCAACAGCGCGAGCGCGATGAACCCGATCCCATGCGCCATGCCGGCGTAGAAGGTCTCGTGCTCCATCCCGGGCGCGAGCCAGACGACGAGCAGGATCCCGAACAGGACCAGCTCGATCCAGGACACGACCTTCACGACCCTGAAGAGCGGGCCGGGCTTGGGCCGGCGCAGAACGTCGCTCGGCCGCTCGGGCCGCGAGGGCGACGCCGATTGGGCGGGGCTCGTCATCACCGCAAACCTAGCCGCGCGCCCCCGCCCGCGCCGCGTGGCGCCGCCCCCGCGGCGGCCCCGGAAAGTGAAGCGCCCGCGTTGCGCGGGCGCCTCGGGAATCCCTTCGCCTTCCGCGGCTACGCCGACAGCGCGGTGAGCACGATCCGCTCCTGCTCGGAGCGGTGCGCCGCCGGGTAGCCCTCGCTCGGGCTCGCGCGCTGCGGGCGCCCGACGTAGCCGAAGCGGACGCCCTGGGGCACGAGCTCGGGCATACGCCGCGCCATCACGCTCCACGCGCCCATGTTCTTGGGCTCCTCCTGGACCCAGAGGATCTCCTTGAGGTTCGGGTAGCGCGCGATGAGCGTCTGGATCTGGTCGCGCGGCCACGGGTAGAGCAGCTCGACCCGGGCGATCGCGACCGAGCCGGCCTGCTCGCGGCGCTCGTGCGAGTCGAGGTCGTAGTAGATCTTCCCCGAGCACAGCACGAGCCGCGTGATCTCCTCCTCGCGGCCGGCGGCGCGCGGGTCCTCGATCACGAACCGGAACGTGCCGTTCGTGAGGTCGGAGAGCTTCGAGCTCGCGGCGGGCAGGCGCAGCAGGCCCTTCGGGGTGAAGATCACCAGCGGCCGCGGCTTCGCGATCCGGGCCTGGCGGCGCAGCAGGTGGAAGTACTGCGCGGCCGTCGTCGGGTTCGCGAGCCGCATGTTGCCCTCGGCGGCGAGCTGGATGAAGCGCTCGATGCGCGCGCTCGAGTGCTCGGGGCCCGAACCCTCGTAGCCGTGCGGCAGAAGCAGCGTGAGCCGCGTCGTCTGGCCCCACTTCGCCTCGCCGGCGGCGATGAAGCTGTCGATGATCACCTGCGCGCCGTTGGCGAAGTCGCCGAACTGCGCCTCCCAGAGCACGAGGCTCTCCGGCGAGGCCGCGGAGTACCCGTACTCGAAGCCGAGGCAGGCGTTCTCCGACAGCGGGCTGTTGTGGATCTCGAACGGGGCCAGCGCGCCGGGCAGGTTCTGGATCGGCGCGTACTTGAGCCCGGTCTTCTCGTCGTGGAGGACGAGGTGGCGGTTCGAGAACGTGCCGCGCTCGCTGTCCTGGCCGGTCAGGCGGATGTGCGTGCCCTCCGTGAGCAGCGACGCGAACGCGAGCGCCTCGGCGTGGCCCCACTCGATCGGGCCCTCTTCGAGCACGTCGCGGCGCCGCTCGAGCGGCTTGCGCAGCTTGCGGTGGATGGCGAAGCCGTCGGGCACCTGCAGGAGGTGCTCGTTGAGCTCGCGCAGCCGGCGCTCGGGCACGGCCGTCTCGACCTCGGGCGAGCGGGTCCGGTCGAGCTCGCCGGTGCCGATGTGGGTCGAGGTCGGGTCCTCGTACTCGCCCGACTCCATCTTCGCCCGCAGGTCCTTGTGGGCCCGCGAGAGCTCCTCGAGGCGCCGCTTCGCGTCGGCCTCGACGTCGTCGGGCGTGACGATGCCCTCCTTGACCAGCCGCTCGGCGTACAGCTCGGAGACCGGCGGGTGGCTCTTGATCTTCGCCGCCATCGTGGGCTGCGTGTAGGCGGGCTCGTCCGTCTCGTTGTGCCCGTAGCGGCGGTAGCCGATCACGTCGATCACCACGTCCCGGCCGAAGCGCTCGCGGTACGCCATCGCCAGCCGCACGGCCGCGATGCACGCCTCGGGATCGTCGGCGTTCACGTGGATCAGCGGGCAGTTGAAGCCCTTCGCCAGGTCGGCCGCGTACGGGGTCGAGCGGCCCTCGTGCGGGTCCGTCGTGAAGCCCACCTGGTTGTTGGTGATGATGTGGACGGTGCCGCCGGTCGAGTAGCCGTCGATCGACTGCAGGTTCAGCGTCTCGGCCACCACGCCCTGGCCCGGGAAGGCCGCGTCGCCGTGCAGAAGCAGCGGCAGGGCGGTCTTCGGGTCGTGGTGGAGCTTCGGCCCGGAGTGCTCGGTCTGCGAGGCGCGCGCGGCGCCGGTGACCACCGGGTCGACGTACTCGAGGTGCGACGGGTTCGGGTAGAGCCGGACCCGGATCTCGTCGCCGTTCTCGGTGGTGACCAGGTTCTCGGCGCCGTAGTGGTATTTGACGTCGCCGGTGCCCGAGTGCGGGATCGCGGCGATCGCCTTCACGCGGTGGATGTCCTTGGCGCCCTCGAACTCGGCCATGATCGACTGCGGCGAGCGGCCGAGGTTGTGCGCGAGGACGCTGAGGCGGCCGCGGTGGGCCATGCCGACCACGACCTCCTCCGCGCCGCCGGACGCGGCCAGGCGGACGATCTCGTCGATCATCGGGACCACGACGTCGAGGCCCTCGATCGAGAACATCTTCTGGCCGATGTACGTCTTCTGCAGGAAGCGCTCGAAGTGGAAGACCTCGGTCAGCCGCGAGAGCAGCCGGCGCTTCTCGTCGTCGGTCAGCGGCTTGCGGTGCCGGCCGGTCTCGATCATGTCGCGCAGCCAGACGCGCTGCTGGTGCGAGGAGAGGTGCTCGATCTGGTACGCGATCGTGCCGCAGTAGGCCTCGCGCATCCGCGGGAGCGCCTCGAGCAGCGTCTCGCCCTCGACGCCGATCCGCAGGATCGACGCCGGGATCCGCGACATGAGCTCGGGCGTCAGGTTCAGGTTCTCGGGCTCGAGCGCGGGATCGCCCTTCGGCTCGTCGGCGAGCGGGTTGACGTGCGCCGCCAGGTGCCCGTGGGTGCGGTACGCCTTGAGCAGCGAGGTCGCGGCCTGCACCGCCTGCAGGAGCTCGCGGTCGGGCTCGGTCTGGACGACCGCGCCGCTCGGCGCGTCGGCCGAGGTCGCGCCCGAGAGCGGCGGCGCCGATGCCGACGCGGGGTGCGCGTTCGTGACCGGGCGCTCGGAGACGCCCAGCGAGCGGGCCACCTCCTCGTAGAAGCCGTCCTCGCCCTGCAGGAGCTGGTCGACCCGCCGCAGGAACGAGCCCGACTCGGCGCCCTGGATGATCCGGTGGTCGTAGGTGGACGTCATCGTCGTCACCTTCGAGATGCCGAGCATCCGGATCTTCTCGGCCGGCGCGTGCGCCCACTCGGGCGGGTAGGCGATCGAGCCGACGGCGACGATCGTGCCCTGGCCCGAGAGCAGGCGCGGGACCGAGGCCACCGTGCCCAGGCCGCCGGGGTTGGTGAGCGTGATGTTCGTCCCCTGGAAGTCGTCGGCCGTGAGCTTGTTCTCGCGGGTCTTCGAGATCAGCTCCTCGTAGCGCGAGTGGAAGGCGGCGAAGTCCATCTGGTCCGCGCCCTTGATGCACGGCACGAGCAGGGAGCGCGAGCCGTCCTTGCGCTCGACGTCGACCGCGATGCCGAGGTTGACGCCCGCGCCCGTGGTGACGTGCGGCTTGCCGTCGATCTCGCTGTAGGTGCGGGTCATCACCGGCCACTCCTTGGCCGCCTTCACGATCGCCCACGCGATCAGGTGCGTGAACGAGACCTTGAGCCCGCGCTGCGCAAGCTCGCCGTTGAGCGCCTTGCGCTTGGCGTCGAGCGTGTCGACCGGCAGCGTGCGGAACGAGGTCGCGGTCGGCATCTGCCGGCTGTCGTTCATCGCCTGCGCGAGCATCGCCGCCGGGCCGCGCAGCGG